>CAZCIJ010000041.1:0-15864 GCA_964498265.1 uncultured Gaiellales bacterium
GGACGGCGCGGTAGATCTCACTCGTGCCCATCCGGATGCCGCCGCGGTTGATGGTCGCGTCGCTGCGGCCCGAGGTGATCGCGCTGCCGCGCTCGGTGATCTCGATCCAGTCGCCGTGCCGCCAGACGCCGGGGTAGGTCGAGAAGTAGCTCTCGCGAAGGCGCGAGCCGTCGCCGTCGCCCCAGAAGCAGACCGGCATGGACGGCATCGGCTGCGTGATGACGAGCTCGCCCACCTGGCCGACGAGCGAGTTGCCAGCCTCGTCCCAGGCCTGGACGTCGGCGCCGAGCGATCGAGCCTGCAGCTCCCCCGCACGGACGGGAAGCGTGGGCACGCCGCCGACGAAGGCGGTCGCGAGGTCGGTGCCGCCCGACATGCTGAACAGCCACACGTCCGGGCCGAGCCGGTCGTACACCCAGTGGAAGCCCTCGGGAGGCAGCGGCGAGGCGGTCGACCCGACGGCGTCGAGCCGCGCGAGCTCCCGCCCGCGCCGCGGCTCGACGCCGTCCTTCATGCAGGCCGCGATGTAGGGCGCGCTCGTGCCGAAGCACGTGATGCCGGCCTGCTCGGCGAGCTCCCAGAGCGCGTCGGGCGACGGACTCACGGGACTGCCGTCGTACAGGACGATCGAGGCGCGCGTCAGCAGCCCGCCCACGAGGAAGTTCCACATCATCCAGCCCGTGGTCGTGAACCAGAACAGCCGGTCGCCCGCCTGGGCGTCGACGTGCAGGTGCAGGGCCTTGAGGTACTCGAGCAGGATGCCCCCGTGCCCGTGGACGATCGGCTTGGGCAGGCCCGTCGTCCCGGAGCTGTAGAGGACCCAGAGCGGGTGGTCGAACGGAACGCGCTCGTACGAGAGAGGAGCGCGCGCCTCCGTCAGCTCGTCCCAGGAGAGCGCGCCGCGAACGGCGCGGCTGCCGAGGTGCGGAAGGAGGGCGAGGTGCTCGACCGTGGGAAGCTCGTCGCGGATGCCGGCCACCGCGTCCCGGCGATCGAAGTCCTTGCCTCCGTACCGGTAGCCGTCGACGGCGAGCAGCACCCTCGGCTCGATCTGGGCGAAGCGATCGAGCACCGAGCGCGCGCCGAACTCCGGGGCCGCGCTCGACCAGATCGCGCCGATCGACGCCGTGGCGAGGAACGCGGCGACGGTCTCGGGCACGTTCGGGAGGTAGGCGGCCACGCGATCGCCGCGCGAGACGCCGAGGGCGCGCAGTCCGGCCGCGACCCGCTCCGTCTGCTCGCGCAGGTCGCCCCAGGTCCAGGACCCGAGCGCGCGCAGCTCTGACGCGTGCTGGATCGCGAGCGCGCGGTCATCCTTGCCGGAGAGGACGTGCTCGGCGTAGTTGAGGCGCACCCCGGGGAACCAGCGCGCACCCGGCATCGTGCGCGACGCGAGCACCGTCGAGGTGTCCCCGTCTGCCTGTACGCCGAAGAAGTCCCAGATCGCGCGCCAGAACGCCCCCGCGTCCTCCACCGACCAGCGCCACAGCGCGTCGTAGGACCCGGAGCGGCCGAGGTGCGCGGCGAAGCTCGTGATCGTCGCTCGGGCCGCCCGCTCGGCCGAGGGCCGCCAGAGAGCCTCCTGGTCTTGCGTCGAGCCCCGCTCCATCGAGCGGGAAGGTACCGGACCGGTCTCGCCGAGCCGCGAGCGGGGCAGGACGCAACCCTTTACGAATTGAAGCCGCTATAGGAACAAAAGTCGCTGTAGAGACGGAAGTCACTTTACTTTGTGTAGTCACTTCGCTACAGTCGTCCGCGAGCACCCCTCGGACCGGAGGACGCGATGCCAGATTCCGCAGTTGCAACCGACCGCCAGCGGAGGCCGGAGCCGGACTGGGAGCTCGTGCTCAAGCGAAACCCCGTGGAGCGGCTGAAGCGCGAGAAGGCTCCGCTCGGGATCCGCTGGGAGCTGCCGGCGCTCATCGCGGCCGGCTACGAGGCGGTGCCCGAGGAGGACATGGTCAGGCTGCAGTGGTGGGGCCTCTACCACGACAAGCCGAAGGTGGGGACCTTCATGCTGCGCATCAAGCTGCCCGCCGGGCGCATGTCCGCCGACCAGCTGCACGCGATCGGCGACCTCTCGAATCGCTACGGCCGCGGCGACGGCGAGCTCTCCACGCGCCAGTGCGTCCAGCTCCACTGGCTCGAGCTTGCCGCGCTTCCCGACGTCCTCGACGCCCTCGACGCGGCGGGGCTCTCGACGGCGGGCGGCTGCGGCGACACCGTGCGCAACATCACGGGCTGCCCGGTGCAGGGGCTCGCCGCCGACGAGCTCTTCGACTGCTCCGACGTCGTCGAGGAGGCGGCGCAGTTCTTCTACGGAAACCCGGACTACACGGACCTGCCCCGCAAGCACAAGTACACGATCTCGTCGTGCGCTCATCGCTGTAACGCGCCCGAGATCAACTGCATCGCCCTCGTCGGGGCGGTGCACGAGGGGCGCGAGGGCTTCGGCGTCCTCGTGGGCGGCGGCTTGTCGTCCGTCCCGCGCATGGCCCGGGACCTCGGGGTCTTCGTGCCCAAGGAGGAGGCCATCGACGCCCTGCGCGCCGTCACGGACGTCTGGAAGGAGGATCGCCGCTACCGGATCTCCCGCGTCAAGGCGCGCCTCAAGTTCATGGTGGACGACGTCGGCGCGGAAGGCATGCGGGTGCTCGTCGAGGAGCGCCTCGGGCGCGATCTCGCCGACTTCGAGCTGCCTCCCGCACCCGAGCCCGACGACCACCTCGGCCTTCGCGAGCAGAGGCAGGACGGTCTCGTCTACGTCGGCGTGCCCGTGCACCTCGGCCTCGTCTCCGGGGAGCAGATGGTGGGGATCGCCGATCTGGCGGGAAGCCTCGGCGCCGACGTCCGCGTGACGAGGCAGCAGAACTTCGTGCTCGCGAACGTTCCGGAGGACGCGGTCGAGGGAGCGCTGGCCGAGCTCGGCGACATCGGCTTCCCGGTCGACATCAATCCCGTGCGCGCGCGCTCGATCGCATGCACGGGCGAGCCGCACTGCAACTTCTCGGTCGCCGAGACGAAGACGCGGCTCGGCGGCCTGCTCGAGCACCTCGAGGCCCGCTTCGGCACTGAGCTCGCCCCGCTTCGGCTCAACCTCGACGGCTGCCCGCACGCCTGCGCGCAGCACTGGGTGGGCGACCTGGGCTTCCAGGGCACGACCGCTCGCGACGCCCACGGCACGCGCCGGCAGGCATACGACGTCTTCGTTCGCGGCGGGCTCGGCCCCGGGGCGGAGATCGGCAGGCCGCTGTTCCGGCGCGTGCTGCCGGACGACCTGGACGGGGCCGTGGAGGGACTCGTCGGCGGATGGATCGGCGGGCGGTCGCAAGGGGAGAGCTTCGCGGCGTTCGCCCGTCGGCTCTCCGACGAGGAGCTCGGCGCGCTCGCCGGGCTGGAGCCCGCGAAGACGCGCGGCGGACGAGACGAGGAGGACTAGCTCGGGATGGCGATGGAGCTGATCGACGAGCTCGAGGCCGGCGAGCTCTCCGTCGAGTTCGAAGGCGAGGAGCCCCAGACCGTCATCGAGTGGGCGCTCGAGCGCTTCGCGCCGCGCATCGCGATCTCGACCGCCTTCCAGCTCGACGGCGTCGCGCTGGTCGACATGGCGTACCGCGTCGACCCGGAGATCCAGGTGTTCTCGGTCGACACGGGCCGGCTGCCGCAGGAGACGTTCGACCTCGTCGAGCGTCTTCGCGAGCGCTACCCGCAGCTGGACCTCACGTTGCTCTCGCCCAACGGCGAGGTCGTGCAGCGGATGGTCGCGGCGCACGGCCCGAACCTCTTTCGCCAGAGCGTTCCCATGAGGCTTCTGTGCTGCCAGGTGCGCAAGGTGCTCCCGCTGCAGCGCCATCTCGCGCGGCTCGACGCGTGGATCACCGGGCTGCGCCGGGATCAGTGGGCGACCCGGACCAACATCCGCAAGGTCGAGATCGACCACGATCACGGCGCGATCGTGAAGCTCAACCCGCTCGCCGAATGGACCGAGGAGGAGGTCTGGGACTACGTCCGCGAGAACGACGTCCCCTACAACGAGCTCTACGACCGCGGCTACACGTCGATCGGCTGCGCTCCGTGCACGCGCCCCGTGGCGGCGGGGGAGCCGGCCCGCTCCGGCCGCTGGTGGTGGGAAGAGAACGCGCCCAAGGAGTGCGGCATCCACTGCGCGATCGAGACGGGCGGCTTCGAGCACGAGCTCCACGCGCTCCTCGGCGAGAGGCATGGCTGAGCCGGTGGCAGACGCGGAGGCCGCCGCGGCCGCGCCGGTTCCTCTCCGCGGCGAGGCCCGGGAGATCGCTCTCGCCGAGGCGCAGGCGGTGCTCGCGATGGTGCAGGACGAGGGCCGGCGCGACCGCCTCTTGAGCCTCGTCGCGGCCGCGGGCGAGGGCGAGGTCGCGGGCGCCGACGCCGACGCGCTCGAAGAGCTGCTCGTCCTCGGCCTGCAGAGCGGCCGTCTGCGTGCGCTCTACGGGCCGGGCGGCGAGCAGGCCGCCCTGCAGACGTATCGGCGGCTTCCCGGTGGGGCCTCACTGGCCGACAGCGCGCGCGAGGTCAGCCGGGCGCTCTCCTCCCTCGCAGGGAAGGAGCTCGACGCCGTCTCGCTCCACGCCGTGGGCCCGGGCGCCTTCACGCTCTCGCTCGTCGCCGAGGGGCGCGAGCTCAGCGTGCGGCTCGACCGCAACGGAGCCCGTCTGGCGAGCGTCGGAGTCTGAGAGGCTGCGTGCCGGACGGGCGCTACTACGCGATCTTCTGCGATCTTCGCGACCGCCGGTGCCTCGTCGTCGGGGCCGGATCGGTCGGGCTCGAGAAGGCGCGCGGGCTCGTCGACTGCGGAGCCGAGGTGACGGTCGTCGCTCCGGAGGCGGATCAGGGGATCGAGACGCTGCCCGTGCGCTGGATCCGCCGTGCCTACGAGAGCGCGGACCTCGAGGGCTGCTTCCTCGCCTGCGCCGCGACGTCGGTGCAGGAGGTCAACAGACGCGTGTTCGCAGACGCGGAGGCGCGGCAGGTGCTGTGCAACGTCGCCGACGTCCCGGAGCTCTGCTCGTTCATCCTCCCGGCCGTTCACAGGCGGGACCCGATCGCGATCGCCGTCTCGACCGGCGGCGCCTCTCCGGCGCTCGCTCAGCGCATCCGCGACGAGGTCGCCGCCCGGTACGGCGACGAGCACGCCGGTCTCGCGAGGCGTCTCGAGGGGCTGCGGCCCTGGGCGAAGGAGCACCTCCCGACCTACGAGGCGCGCCGCGACTTCTTCCGTGAGCTCGTCGAGGAGACGCTCGGATGAGCGTGTACCTCGTCGGCGCCGGTCCCGGCGATCCCGGTCTCATCACCGCCCGCGGGCTCGAGCTCGTCCGCTCGTGCGACGTCCTCGTCTACGACCGGCTCGTGGCCGGCGAGCTCGTCGACGAGGCGCCGCGGGACGCGCTCCGCATCGGGCGCGAGCCGCTCTCGCAAGCGCGTATCGAGCAGCTGCTCGTCGCCTACGGACGGGCGGGGCTCGAGGTCGTGAGGCTGAAGGGCGGGGATCCGTTCGTGTTCGGGCGCGGCGGCGAGGAGGCGCTCGCCCTCGCCGCGGCCGGTGTTCGCTTCGAGGTCGTTCCCGGGGTGTCCTCGGTCGCCGCGGTGCCTGCAGCCGCGGGCATCCCCATCACGCACCGCGGCCTATCGGCGCAGGTCACGATCCTCGCCGGCCACGATCCGGATCGGATCGACTACGCTGGTCTCGCCGCGGCGCCGGGCACGCTCGTCGTCTTCATGGGCCTCTCGGGTCTGCGGAGGCTCACGGCCGAGCTCGTTCGGGCTGGCAAGGACACGCGCACCTCGGCGGCGGTCGTCTCACGTGGGACGCTCCCCGCGCAGGAGGTCGTGATCGGGCCCCTTTCCGAGATCGCCGAGCTGGCCGCGCACCTCGAGTCGCCGGCCCTGCTCGTCGTCGGCGACGTCGTGGGGCTCGCTCCGAGGCTCGCGCGTCTCGCCGCGCTCTCGCCCGAGGCTGCGGTGGCATAGCCCGCTGCTAGGCTCGATCGTGAGATGGCGACCGCGCCTACGGCTTGTCCGGGAAGTGATCACGGTGGATGACACGCGGCACGCGCCGCGAGGCAAGGACGAGCGCGCTGACCGCGCGCCGAGACACCGCCGGGTCATATGGGCGCGACTGGGGACGCGGCATCGCGGTGCGTGACGCATGTCAGGCGCTCTGGTTCACTTCCGGGACAGACCCCTCAAGCTGAAGCCGCCGGCCGACCTCGCCGTCAGCCGCTACCCCGAGACCTACTTCGACGCGATTCTCGTCGTCGCGTTCGGGGGCCCGGAGGGCCCGGACGACGTGCTGCCGTTCCTCGAGAACGTCACGCGGGGGCGGGCGGTGCCGCGAGAGCGGCTCGAGGAGGTCGCCTCGCACTACGCGCGTTTCGGCGGCGTCAGCCCGATCAACGCGCAGAATCGCGCCTTGATCGCGGCGCTGAGGGTCGAGCTCGACACCCACGGCATCGACCAGCCGATCTACTTCGGGAACCGCAACTGGCATCCGCTGCTGTCCGAGACGCTGCGGGAGATGGCCGACGACGGCGTCGAGCGTGCGCTCGCCTTCGTCACGTCCGGCTTCTCGAGCTACTCGGGGTGCCGCCAGTATCGGGAGAACATCTACGAGGCGCAGACGGCCGTGGGGCCGAGGGCCCCGGAGGTCCTGAGGACGCGGGCGTTCTACAACCATCCCGGCTTCGTCCAGGCGACGTCGGAGCTCGTAGCCGAGGCGCTCGCGCGTGTTCCCGGCGCGCCCCTGGCGTTCACGGCACACTCGCTTCCGGTCGCGATGGCCCGGCGCTCGCGCTACGAGGCGCAGCTCCGCGAGGCGGCGCGTCTCGTCGCCGAGGACGTGCGCGCGCGCGACTACGCCGTCGTCTACCAGAGCAGCAGCGGCTCGCCGCAGAGCCCGTGGCTCGAGCCGGACGTGCTGCATCACCTGGCGGAGATTCGCGCCCGGGGCGTGGAGAGCGTGGTCGTCGTCCCGATCGGGTTCGTCTCCGACCACATGGAGGTGCTCTACGACCTCGACGTCGAGGCGGCCGGGCGCGCCGCCGAGCTCGGCCTCGAGATGGTTCGCGCGCCCACGGTCGGCACGCATCCGGCCTTCGTCGCCATGGTGCGGGAGCTGATCCAGGAGCGGCTCGATCCCGACGTGCCGAGGCGCGCCCACGGCCGGCACGGGCCCGGCCACGACGTCTGCCCGCCGAGCTGCTGCCGGCCGGGCACCGGCCGGCCGAGCCCGTGGGAGCGCTAGCCGCGCAGCTGCTCGAGGGGCGTCAGGCGGAGGAGCTTGGCGGCGTTGCCCCCGTGAAGCGCGACGCGAAGTTTCTGATCATCGCCCGCCAGGGACTCAATCGTCGAGCCGAGCTCCGAGACCCTGGGTCGAGAGGATGATGCCCCTGAAGTGCGAGAGGTCCGAGATCCGGGCGAGCTCACGGACGCAAGCGTCCACGCCGGCCGGTGTCGGTAGCGCTCCCAGGCAGCAGAGGCGACCGTCCGCCTCGGCCGACAAACGCTCGAGGTCATCGTCGACCTCAGGCGCCCATCTGATCGACTCCGCGGGCGAGAAGAAATCGAGCCACGGGTTCGCGAGGCTGACCACGCTCACGTCGATCCCCGACTCGTCCATGAAGCGAAGCTTCGCCTCCGCGCTCCAGTAGCTGTCGTCGATGAGTCTGCCCGCATGATCGCGTCGGCTCTTCGCCGGGCAGGATCACGGGATAGTCGCTCCCGTCCCGGCGGACGATCATCGGCGGCCCTCCCCGCTCCCGCATGAGCTCCACCTAGCGCGCCGGGTAGAGACGCGTGTGGACGTCGACGACGTCAGAAGACGGGCGCCGTCTAGCCACGACCGCTCCTTCCGGCGGCGGCCGGCCAGCCGCGGCGATCAGTTCGCTGGCGGGCTCTTGATCTCGGTCTCGATGAACGCGAACTCGAAGTCGTTCGCGTTGACGACGTCGTGCTCCACGCCTGCGGTGCGAAAGTAGGGCACGCCGAGGTCGAGCTCGGCGACTCGCTCGCTGTCGGTCTCTTCGAGGTGGAGGCGGCCCGACACGAGCGGTACCACGACGTAGTCGTACTCGTGGCGGTGCCAGCCCGTCGTGGCGCCCGGCGCAAAGCGCCACTCGGTTACCCGGACGCGCTCGTTCTCGATCAGGACGGTAGGAACCGCCTCAAGGTGTCGCTCCGAGCTCCGGGCCACGACTCGAAGTCTCGCACATGCAGCGGCTGCGCGGCCGGAGCGAAGGCCTCCCACCGGAAGCTCTCAGAGGAGCACGTTGGACGTTCACGAGAACGTGGTCTTAGCCTTGACGAGGGCGGTCACGGTCTCGTTCACAGGCGCCACGAGCCCGAGCTCCCGCGCGGCCGGCGGGATCGCGCCGTTGATCACGTCGATCTCGCACGGACGCCGGGCGAGCACGTCGAGCAGCATCGACGGCCGGGCATCGGGGATCCTCTCGCCGAAGGCGCGAGCGTACGCCACGGGATCGTCGACGTCCAGTGTGATCCCGCGCACGCGGGCGACCTCGTACGCCTCCCGCGCGCAGCCGGAGGCGACGTGCCAAGCGGCTGCATCGTCGAGCACGTCGCGGATCGGGCGCTCGAGGATCGTGCACACTCCGCTGAAGCAGACGTTGCAGATCAGCTTCTCCCACACGAGTTGGTCGACGTCGTCATAGGCCTGGACGCGAAACCCGGCATCCGCCCATCTCTTCGCGATCCGCCGGATCCGCGGCGTTACGGGCCCGTGGCGCTCGCCGAGCCGTACGAGCTCCCAGCCGTTGTGGTGCACGTGCCCCGGCCCCACCATCGAGGCGCCGAAACCGCCGGCCACCCCGATCGCGACGCGCTCCTCGCCGAGGATGGCGGCGATCCGGTCGGCACTGCCGAGGCCGTTCTGGATCGGCAGCACGACCGTGTCCGGCCCAAGCAACGGTCTTGCGGCAGCGGCCGCAGCCTCGACGTCGACCGCCTTCGTCGAGATCACGACCAAGTCGCAGACGCCTACCTCAGCCGGGTCGCAGGTAGCCTCGACTCTGACAGTGCGGCTGCCGCTCGCGCCCTCGACGATCAGCCCGCGTGTTCGCATCGCCTCCACGTGCTCGACCCAGACGTCGACCGCCCACACCTCGTTTCCGGCGTCCCCGAGGATCCCCGCGTAGACAGACCCCATCGCGCCCGTGCCGACGATCGCGATCTTCATCGCGGATACCTACAGACGCTCGAGCTCTTGCACGACGTGCCGCACGGCGTCATCGAGAGCCGCGACGTCGTTCTCGCTCCACTCGCGCCCGGACGGCAGGTAGTGGACTGAGACGATGCCAACGAGGCGGCCCTTGCGGACGATCGGCGCGAGCATCTGGGCTTTCACTCCGTAGAGCTCGACGAGCTCGGGTGGCGCAGCGAGCTCGCCCGTGGTGCAGTCGGCCTGCACCAGATTGCGCTGCTCGCGCTCGAGAAACCGGAAGGTGGCAGCGCGCCGCAGGTTGATCGACGTGTCGTCGCTGATCGAGCCGACACCGGGCGCGAGCGCCTCCGCCACCACAGGGAAGACCGTCCCAGGCGCGTCCAGGCGGAGGGTCGTCCGACTCGCGCCCGTCGCCCAGCGCAGCTCATCGACGATGTCTCCGTAGGCGTTCCCGCCAGGAACGCTGCTCGACCCAGCGCTCACGGGAGCTCGGGCACCCCTGGATCGCCAGGACAAGACTCACGCGTCGATGGAGGCACGAGGTCGGTCATCCGAGGGTCATCCTAGACGGCGAGCAGACAGCGCCGTGCCACGCTCGACGCCGCGATTGACAAGGCCGGTCGGAGGGTCTACAACCCTCGAAGGGCTAAGTCAGACATCCGGAGGTTGCCGTGCGCAGGGTGCTCGTCATCGTCCCGTTCGCATTCGGAGAGGCTGGGCTCGCAAACCGGCAGACTCAGATGAAGGCCGTCGAGCTTGGCCCCGACATCGAGTTCGACTTCCGGGGCGTCAAGGCCGGCCCGGCGCTGTTCGACAGCTACCACGACTGGGCCATCGCCGACGTGGCGCTCTTCGAGGCCGGAAAGACCGCCCAGCAGGAAGGCTACGACGCTGTCTGCATCGACACGATGAGCGACTCGGGAATGAACGCGCTGCGCTCGGTGCTCGACATCCCCGTGATCGGCCCCGGCCGCGCCTCCTACCTCGTGGCGCTCATGCTCGGCAACACCTTTGCCGTGCTGACTCAGTGGGACCCGTGGATCGGCCTCTATAAGAAGGGTCTCGCGGAGTACGGCCTCGCCGACAAGTGCGCCTCGATCCGCTCGATCAACATGCCGCCCGACGTCGAGAACCTCCTCGGCGGCAAGGAGGAGGTCGTCTTCCCGGTGCTGCGCGAGGCGGCGATGCAGTGCATCGAGACAGACGGGGCGGACGTCATCTGCATGGGCTCGACCACGATGCACCAAGCGGTTCCCTTCCTTCAAGAGAACCTCCCGGTGCCCGTTATCAACCCGGGCCCGCTCACCTACAAGCTCGCCGAGCTGATGCTCGGCCTCGACCTCTCCCACTCGCGGAAGGCCTACCCGCGCCCGGCGGTACCCAAGCTCGACATGCTGGCGGCGATGCTCGACGGGGCGGTCGAGGCCGAGCGCGCGCCGATCTGACGCCAGGCGACGGGCGCGGGGAGGAACGGGGCTTGACCCGCCGTGGGGGAATCGGCGCTGCGAATCGCGAGGCGATCGCGCGCGTGCTTGCGAGTACGCCGCGACTCGTCGGGGTCCGGCCTGCCGGTGAGGTCGTCCCCGGCCTCGAGCCGAACCTCATCCTTCACGCGGCGCCGCCCGTGGCCTGGCAGGAGATGTGCGAGCTTCTGCAGGGCGGGCTCGCGGGCGCAGCGGTGTTCGAGGGACTCGCCGCCTCGCTCGAGGAGGCGGAGGCGAAGGCGCGGGCGGGGGAGATCCGCTTCGGCGCCGCGCAGGACCACGGCGCGATGGCCGGGGGCGTCGGCTCGATCACCGCCTCTCTCCCGGTGATGATCCTCGAGGACGCAGGCGGCGCGCGAGCCTTCCACTTCCTCATGGAGGGCTTCGGCAGAGCGCTGATCCTCGGCATGGCCGACGACGAGGTGCTCGAGCGCTTGGCGTGGTTCCGGGACGAGCTCGGGCCGGCCCTCGATGCCGCGATCCGCGCGGTCGGCGGGATCGACGTCGACGAGATCGTCGGGGAAGCGCTCCGGCGGGGCGACGAGCTCCATAACCGCAACGCCGCCGCGACCTCGATGCTCGCCGAGCGACTTGGCCCTGGCTTCGCCCGGGCCCGGGTCGCCGCCGAGCTCCAGGAGCGGGCGTTCGTCTTCATGCGCGCGAATAGCCAGTTCTTCGTCGCCTGCTCGCTCGCGGCGGCCCGGCTCGCGCTCGGGGCCGCGGAAGGCGTCGCCGGCTCGAGCCTCCTCACCGCCGTCGGCGCGAACGGCCGCGACTGCGGGATCAAGGTGGCTCACTTCCCCGACCGCTGGTTCACGGCGCCCGCCGAGCTGCCGACGGGGCCGCTCCTTCCCGGCTTCGGCCCGGAGGACGTCGGGCCGGGCTGCGGCGACTCGCTCCTCGTCGAGTGCGCCGGGCTCGGCGCGTCGGTGCTGCCCGCAGCTCCTGCGCTCTGGCCGCTCCTCGGCGCCCACGAGGCGACAGCTCGGCGGATCTTCGAGGAGACGCTCGACATCGCGCTCGCCGAGCACCCACGCTACCGCGTGCCGCTCCTCGCCGAGCGCGGCGCCCCGACCGGGATCGACGTCTTGCGGGTGGTCGAGACCGGCATCCGGCCGGTCATCGACATCGTCATGGTGCACCCGAGGCGGAACCGCGGCATGATCGGCTTTGGCCTTACGTCGCCGCCGATGGCGTGCTTCGAGCACGCCGCCGAGGCGCTCCTCGCCGCGTAGGGTCCTGCGGCTCGGTCTGGCGCTGCCCGCTCGGGGTTCGGCGCTACGCCTCGAAAGCGGGTGCGGGCTCAAGCCGAGGCGGGAAGCCGTAGACGTCGAACCGGCGGTTCACGACCTCCTTCAGGTTGGTGAGGTTCTCGTAGTGCGTGATTCCCGCGCCCGGCACAGGCACGGTGGTTCGAAGAGGCGTCCGTCAGCTAGACGAGATCGGGACTGATCGTCTCGACGCCGAAGATCTTCACGCCGCGATCGGCTATCCAGTGCACGCACTCGGCGGCGATGCCCGAGAAGCGGGGAACGCCGGCGTCCTGGCAGTGCGGTTGTAGTGGTCGGTGCAGAAGAGCAGGATGTCCCCGTCCAAGCAAGGTCGTGTTCCGGGGTCGTTCCACGACGGACGCGGCCAGGAGGCAACCGCGGCGGCGGTCGCGCTCGCGATGGGGCGCGAGACGTCGCCTGCCCGCTTTAAGCCGCGGACAGCGCCTCGTCCTCGATGTCGCGGGCGACCAGGGCGGCGTAGCGTCCTCCCAGGGCCATCAGCTCGCCGTGGGTTCCGTGCTCGGCGACCTCGCCGCCGTCGAGGACGACGATCTGGTCGGCGTCGCGGACCGTCGAGAGCCGGTGGGCGATCGCGATCGTCGTCCGTCCCTCCTCGAGCCGCGCCAGGGCCTCCTGGACGAGACGCTCCGTCTCGGCGTCGAGCGCGCTCGTCGCCTCGTCGAGCACGAGGATGGGTGGGTTGCGAAGAAGCGTGCGCGCGATCGCGATCCGTTGCTTCTCGCCGCCAGAGAAGCGGTACCCGCGCTCACCGACCACCGTCTCGTACCCATCGGGGAGCATCGCGATGACGTCGTGGATCTGGGCGGCGCGCGCCGCTTCCTCGATCTCCTCGTCGCTCACCCCTGGACGGGCGAAGCGGAGGTTCTCCTGTACGGAGGCGTGGAAGAGGTACGTCTCCTGGGAGACGACTCCGGCGAGCCGTGCCAGCGTGTCGAAGCCGAGATCGCGGACGTCGACGCCGTCGATCGCGACGCGGCCGCGCTCCACGTCGTAGAGCCGCGCGACCAGGTAGCCGAGCGTCGTCTTGCCGGAGCCCGTCTCGCCGACGATGGCGGTGCGCGTCCCCACGGGAACCTCGAAGGTGACGTCGCGCAGCGTCAAGCCGTCCCCGTAACGGAACCACACCCGGTCGAAGGTCACGCCTCGCCGCACGGCCGCGAGGGGGCGCGGCGATCGGGGCTCCTCGATGTCGACTCGCAGGTCGAGGTACTCGAAGATCCGGTCGAAGAGGGCAAGCGAGGTCTGGACGTCGATGCCGACCTGCAGAAGCGAGCCGATCGGGAAGAACAGCCGCGTCTGGAGCGTCGTGAAGGCGACGACCGTCCCGATCGAGATCGAGTCGCCCGAGAACGGCATGCCGGCGAACCAGTACACGGCCGCGGGCATGATCGCGAAGCTCATCTGGATCGTGGCCATCACCCAGCGGCCGGCCATGCGCTGCCTCACCTCGAGCTCAGCGAGCCGCTCTGACTCGCGCTCGAACCGGTTGGCGAGCTCGTCGCTGCGCCCCATCGACTTGCCGAGCAGGATCCCAGACACGGACAGCGACTCCTGCACGAGGCTCGAGATGTCGGCCATCGTGCGCTGGCGCGAAGACGTGATTCGCTTGCGCTGCTCGCCCACCCGGCGCGTGAGCCAGACGAAGACGGGTAGCAGGCCGAGCGCGAAGAGCGCGAGACGCCAGTCGAGGACGAACATGGCGATCACCGCGGCCAGCACCGTCGTCACGTTCGACACGATCGACGTGGCCGTCGAGGTCACGACGGTTTGCACGCCTCCGATGTCGTTCGCGATCCGCGACTGGATCTCCCCTGTGCGCGTCCGGGTGAAGAAGGCGAGGGAGAGCCGCTGCACGTGCCGGTACACGGACGAGCGGAGGTCGTGCATCACGGCCTGCCCGACCCGGTTCGAGAGGTAGGTCTGCCAGACGCCGATCACGCCGGTCGCGATGGCGATCGCGATCATGCCTCCGACGAGAACGGAGAGCAGCGAGGCCTCGCGCTCGGGGATCGCCTCGTCGAGGACAGCTCGCAGCAGGAACGGCGAGACAGCGCCGAGGCCCGCCGAGACGAGCAGGAGCGCGCAGACGAGGCCAAGCCTGGTGCGGTATGGGCGGAAGAGCCCCCAGATACGGCGGAGGTTCGCCCGGCGCACCGAGTGGTCGTCTGGACGCTTGACCTCGTCCGCAGCCGTCTCGGGAATACGCCGACCGTACACTAGGTTCAATAGGTATAGTTAGTACGTGCAGACTAGCAACAGGAGCGTGATCGCTTGACCACCCTACTGCTCGTTCCCCTGGAAGACGTCGTCGTCTTCCCGAACATGACCGTGACGCTCCCCGTCGACACGGGTGAGCAGGAGCGCGTGCTGCTCGTCCCCGTCCACGAGGGAAGCTACGCGAAGGTGGGGACCGTGGCCGAGGTCGTCGAGCGCGTGCGCCTTCCCGGAGGCGCTCGGGCCGTGACCCTGAGCGGCCTCCACCGCGGCATCGCGGGCGCCGCGAAGAGCGACTCGGAGGGACGTCTGCGCGTCGACGTCGACGAGCGTCCCGAGCCCGAGAGGATCGCGGACGGCCGGGTGCGCGAGCTCGAGCGCGAGTACCGGGCGGTCATCGAGGAGATCCTGGAGGTGCGCGGCGACGACGGGCGCATCCAGTCCTTCGTGCGCTCGATCACCGATCCAGGAGCGCTCGCCGACACCACGGGCTACGCGCCGGAGGTGTCGTTCGAGGACAAGGTCGAGCTGCTCGAGACGGTCGACGTTCGCCAGCGCCTCGAGCTGGCCGTCCGCATCCAGCGCGAGCGGCTCGCGGAGCTCCAGGTGCGCAAGCGCATCCGTGACGACGTCGAGTCGGGCGCGCAGCAGCAGCAGCGTGAGTACATCCTTCGCCGCCAGCTCGAGTCGATCCGCAAGGAGCTCGGCGAGGACGAGGGCTCGGTCGTCGAGGAGTACCGGGCGAAGATCGCCGAGGCCGACATGCCGGAGGACGTCCGCGAGCAGGCCGAGCGCGAGGTCGGGCGGCTCGAGCGCATCGGCGAGCAGTCGGCCGAGGCGTCGGTCATCCGCACCTACCTCGACTGGCTCATCGCGGTTCCGTGGGCGAAGCGTTCGGAGGAGCGGCTGGACCCGGCGTACGCGCGTGAGATCCTCGACGAGGACCACTACGGCTTGGAGGACGTCAATGACCGCATCGTCGAGTACCTGGCCGTCCGCAAGCTCCGGCAGGAGCGAGGTATCGAGGAGGACAAGCGCTCCGGCGCGATCCTCACGCTGGTCGGTCCGCCGGGCACCGGCAAGACGTCGATCGGCGAGTCCGTGGCGCGCGCTCTCGGCCGCGAGTTCGTCCGCATGTCGCTCGGCGGCGTTCGCGACGAGGCCGAGATTCGAGGCCACCGGCGCACGTACATCGGTGCGTTGCCGGGCCGCTTGGTGCGCGCGCTGCGCGACGCGGGGACGATGAACCCCGTGATCATGCTCGACGAGGTCGACAAGGTCGGAGCCGACTGGCGCGGCGATCCCTCCGCGGCGCTGCTCGAGGTCCTCGATCCGGCTCAGAACCACTCGTTCCGCGACCACTACCTCGACGTCGAGCTCGACCTCTCCGAGGTCGTCTTCATCGCCACCGCGAACATCGTGGACACGATTCCCGGCCCGCTGCTCGACCGGATGGAGATCATCCGCATCGCCGGCTACACGGTCGACGAGAAGGTCGCGATCGCGCGCGGATATCTCTGGCCGCGGCAGCGCCAGCGCAACGGCCTCATCGAGGGCGAGGTCGAGATCGCGGACGAGACGATCCATGGCGTGGCCAGCGAGTACACGCGCGAGGCCGGCGTGCGGCAGCTCGAGCGGGCGCGCGGGAAGATCCTGCGCA
>CAZCIJ010000042.1:0-15802 GCA_964498265.1 uncultured Gaiellales bacterium
CATGGAGCTAGCCGGACTCGAACCGGCGACCTCCTGGGTGCGATCCAGGCGCTCTCCCAGCTGAGCTATAGCCCCGCGGAGGACGATTGTAGCCGAGTGCCGGCGGCGGCCCGGCGCCGCTCCTGCCGGAGTCCTCCTCGAGCCGGAGCTCAGTACCAGGCGATCGCGATGGCCCGGCGCTCCACCGGACCGGTGCCGGTGTTGCCTGCCTGGTAGAGGATCGTCCAGGTGCGACCCGAGCGGCTCGGCGTTCCGACGAGCACGCCTCCCCCGACGCAGCCGTAGTTGATGCGCTCGCCCTGGACAGCCCCGGTCGCGCCTGTCTCGAACGTGCAGCGCTTCCCTGACGCGAGCTGGATGCCCCACGGCGCGCGGCTCGTGATCGGGCCGTGACGCGGCAGCGGCTTCGTCAGGTGCAGCCCGACCACGCGGGTCGACCAGGGCGCCTCGAAGCAGGCCAGGAAGCCGTGCTCGACCCTCGGGCTCGCGAAGCACGGATCGAGGATCTCGTTCCCCGCCATGCAACGAAAGGCGTTGCGACGGCGCTGGTCGGCCAGCGAGCCGCTGAAGCACGAGCCGCGCACGTTGGCGGTGACGCGATATTGATCGAGGAGCCCGAGCGGGCCGAACGGCTTGACGACGACGACCTTCGTCCGCGTCAGCGGGACGCTGCCGGCGGCAGCCGTGCCCGCGAGCCCGAGCAGCGCGAAAGCGAGGCAGAAGGCGATCGTCGTCGCGAGACGGCTGCGTCGCACGGCCGCCATTCTACGGCGCTGCCGTCTCCGCGTCCTCCCCCTTTTCGAAGAGCTTGCCCGAGCGGATTCGCGCAGCCATGTCCTTCGACTCCTCGCGGTACACCGTTCCGTCCTCGAACTCGATCACGGGGTAGCGGCGCTGCCCCGAGAGGCGCTCGAGCTCGTCCCGTGCGCCGTGGCCGTGCGGCCCGAGGACGACCTCGTACTCGATGCCGGCCTCCTCCAGCGCCTTCTGCACCCGCCAGCACGGATGGAGGCCCACCTTCACCCACATGATGTCGCATCGATGCAGCTTCACCTTCGCCATCGTCTCCTCCTCACTAGGGCCTGTCCGGAAAGTGAACCAGGGCACCCGACATACGCCACGCACCGCGATACCGCGTCCTCAGTCGGGCCAATATGACCTGCATATTGACCCTCCCTGCGTCCTTGTCTCGCGGCACGTGCCGCGTGTCATCCACCGTGGCCACCTTCCGGACAGGCACCTAGAGACGCTCGGCCGCCAGCAGGATCGCGAGCGCGGTCTGCCCTTCGGCGAATTCTCCCGCGCGGGCCCGACGGACGGCGTCCTCCACGGGCATCCGCACGGTCGTGACCTCCTCCCCCTCCTCGGGGCGCGGCGCGGCCAGCGAGACGCCCGTCGCCAGGAACGCATCCGAGCGGAGGCTGATGTGCGCGCTCGACGAGTAGAACGTCGAGAGGTGCGCCCAGTCGCGCGCGCGGCCGCCCGCCTCTTCTGCCAGCTCTCGCTCGGCGGCCTGGAGCGGCGTCTCGCCGTCGTCGACCGTTCCCGCCGGCACCTCGAGCGTCCAGTCCCGTACAGGATGCCGGTATTGTCGTACGAGAACGAGCTCGCCTGCGTCGGTCACCGGCACGACGAACACGGCGCGCGGGCAGGCGATGTACGTGTAGGTCGTCCCGGACCCGCCTCTCGTGCGCAGCGTGTCTCGCACGACCGCACGCCACTCGGTGCCGGTGACGAGCTCGCTCGACTCGAGCGCGAGCCCCGGCGGCCCTGCGCCGAGCAGGCCCTCCTTCGCGAGCCGAGCGAGAAGCGCGACCGTCCTCGGGGCCTCGAGCTCGCCGGCGCGCTCGAGCAGGAAGTCGAGGTCGACGACCGTGTCCACGTCCCTCCAGTGATCGAGCACCTCGACGCGCAGGCCCGCCTCCGCGCAGCGATGGATCGTCACGCCCAGGACTGCGGGCGTCGACCACGGAATGGCTCGGAAGGGCGCGTCGTGAAACGACCGCATCGCGATGAGCCAGTACCCGCCGTCGAGCGCGGGCCCGAGCACGACATCGGCCCCGTGCTCGAGCGCCCGGAAGGCGCGGCGGATCGACCCCCTGGGAATGCCCGGGACGTCCGACGACACGAGCGCAAGCGGCCCGCTCGGGAGGAGCCGAGCCATGGTGCCTGCGAGCGCCGCCTCGAGCCCGCGTCCCCTTTGGTGCACGAGCCGGACGTCCGGCCCAGCGAGGGCCGCGAGCGCCTCGGCTTCGTCGGCGTCGGCGTGCAGGATCCCGGCCGCAGGCACCTCGGCGCGGCACGCCTCGAGCGTGTCGAGCAGCAGCGCGCGATGGAGCTCCACCGCCTGCTCGGGCGTCAGCGGCGGCACGAGGCGCGTCTTCGAGCGCCCGGGGAGCGGAGCCTTCGAGACGATGAGGACGGCCCCGGTCACGACACGCGCCTCAGGAGGCCGAGCGCGCGCTCGCCCCACGGCGCCCGATGCGTCGAGCCGTCTGCGCCCCAGCGCCCGGCCTCCGCGACGAAGGAGTCGTAAGAGCGGATGAGCGCGTCCTCGCTCGAGTAGCGCGGCGACCAGCCGAGATCCTGCTGGGCGCGCGAGACGTCGAGGACGACGTCGCGGTCGGCGGTGCGGTAGTGCCAGGCCGTGAGCGGCGAGATCCGGGCGGCGGCCAGGACCGCCAAGGCAGCTCTTGCCGGCGCGGCAGGGAGCGCAGTCACGCGGCTCGCCGACCCCGCATGAGCGATCACGCCCTCGAGGACGTCCCGCACCGTGCCGACCTCGGCCGCGCCGACGTTCAGCATCAGCCGTGGCACGGGCCGCTCGCCGGCGAGCACGATCGCCTGCACGAGGTCGCTCACGTCGAGCAGCTGGTAGCGGTTCGTGCCCTTCCCCAGCGTGTAGATACGGTGGCCCTCGCGAATCCACCCGAAGAGGATTCCGAACGCGCCGAGCCGCTCCGGACCGACGATGGCGCTCGGGCGCAGCACCACGGTGTGAAGACCGCGCGCCGTGAAGTCCGCGCACAGCTGCTCCGCCGCGACCTTCGCCCGGCCGTAGGCCTCGAACGGCGCGACCGCCTCGTCCTCGGGAACCGGCGCGCGGCGCGGAATCCCGTACACGACCCCGGAGGAGACGAAGACGGCGCGACGCGCGCCGGCCTCGGCCGCCGCCGCGAGCACCGCTGCCGTCCCGTCGATCGTGACCGAGCGGATCTCGCTCGCCGAGCGGCGGATGGGAAGCGCCGCGGCCGCGTGCACGAGGACGTCGGCGTGCCGGCAGAGAGCCTCGACGGCACGCGGATCGCGAATGTCACCGACGATCGCCTCCACGCCGGGCTCGTCGAGGGGCTCGAGGTCGAGCGTCCGCACGCGAGCACCCTCGGCGAGGAGCCGGCGGGCGAGATGGACGCCGACGAAGCCGCTGCCGCCGGTGATCGCCCAGAGGGACACGCGCCGAGCTTGCCACATCGGTCGCCTTCGAAGCTGTTATTGACTAATCACTATCGTCTTGCTACCGTGCTCGCCATGGCCAGGACGACCGACCGCATGAGCGCCGCCGAGCGCCGGGAGGCGATCCTCGACTCGGCGATCGAGGAGTTCGCGGAGAAGGGCTTCTTCGGCGCGACGACGGCGGACGTCGCCCGCCGTGCCGGCATCTCCCAGCCCTACGTGTTCCGCTTCTTCCCGACGAAGAAGGAGCTCGTGCTGGCGGCCATCGACCGCTGCGTGTCGCGCGTCGTCAGCGACTGGGAGCGCGCGCTCCCGAAGGCGGACGAGACCCGTCTCGCGACGCTCGGGCGCACGTACGTCGAGGCCCTGTCGGAGCGGCGCGCCGAGCTGATGGTGACGCTGCACGCCTACGCCTCCGCCGAGGATCCCGACATCGCCGCGGCCATGCGGCACCATCTCGCCCACGTGTTCCGCTACGTCGTGCACCTGCTCGAGCGCGACGGCCATGCGGACGCCTACTCGGACGCCTGGGCGTTTATCTCGCGCGGCTTCCTCATCAACGCCGCGATGGCGGTGGGCCTCGAGAGCGTCGTCACTCCCGACGAGTGGTCTGCCGTGTGCGGGAGGAGCGAGATCGCCCGCATCGAGGACCGGCTCAGGGACTCCACCGCAGCGTAGGGATACCCGAACCTCGAAGCGGGAGAAGACCGGCTTCCGTTTCGAGTCGAAGTAAGTAAGTAATCACAACTCACAACTTCGATGGGAAAGGAGCAGCGATGACGGCGAGAGCAGGAGCGTTGGCGACGTTCGTGGTCACCTCGGTTGCGCTGTTCATGGTCACGTTGGACAACCTGGTCGTGACCATGGCGCTGCCGGTGATCCGCAGCGACTTGGGCGCGTCGCTGGAGGAGTTGGAGTGGACGGTGAACGCCTACACGCTGACGTTCGCGGTGCTGCTGCTCACGGGGGCCGCGCTCGGCGACCGTTTCGGGCGCAAGCGCATGTTCCTGATCGGCCTCGGCGTCTTCACCGCGGCCTCGGCGGCGGCGGCGCTCGCGCCGAGCATCGAGGCGCTCGTGGTCGCGCGCGCCCTGCAGGGCGTCGGCGGCGCCATGGTCACCCCGCTCACGCTCACGCTGCTGAGCGCCGCCGTGCCACCCGAGAAGCGGGGTCTCGCGCTCGGCGCCTGGGGCGGCATCGGGGGCCTCGCCGTCGCGCTCGGGCCGCTTGTCGGCGGCGCCGTCGTCGAGGGCATCTCCTGGCAGTGGATCTTCTGGCTCAACGTGCCCATCGGGCTGCTGCTCATCCCCTTCGGGCTGCGGGCGCTGCGGGAGAGCCACGGCCCGTACACCAGCCTCGACCTGCGCGGCCTCGCGCTCGCAAGCGCCGGCCTCTTCGGCATCGTCTGGGGCGTCGTGCGCGGCAACGGGCAGGGCTGGGGCAGCCCCGAGATCCTGCTCTCCATCGGCCTGGGAGCGCTGATCGTCGCCGCCTTCGTGCTCTGGGAGCGCCGGGCGCCAGCGCCCATGCTGCCCATGCGCTTCTTCCGAAACCGCACCTTCGCGCTCACCAACGTGGCCTCGCTGTTCATGTTCTTCGGCATGTTCGGCTCCATCTTCCTGCTCGCCCAGTTCCTGCAGACCGTCCAGGGCTACTCGCCGCTCGACGCCGGCCTGCGCACGCTGCCCTGGACGGCCATGCCCATGTTCATCGCGCCCGTCGCCGGCGCGCTCTCCGACCGCATCGGCGGACGGCCACTCATGGCCACCGGCCTCGCGCTCCAAGCGGGAGCGCTGGCCTGGCTCGCCGCGATCACGACGCCCGGCGTCCCCTACGGCCAGCTCGTGCCACCGTTCCTGATGGCCGGGGTCGGCATGTCGCTGTTCTTCGCCCCGGTCGCGAACGTCGTGCTGAGCTCCGTCCGCCGCGTCGAGGAGGGCCAGGCCTCTGGCGCCAACAACGCCATCCGCGAGCTCGGAGGCGTCTTCGGCGTCGCCGTCCTCGCCGCCGTGTTCGCAAGCTACGGCGGCTACGAGACCGCGCAAGCCTACGTCGACGGGCTCAACCCCGCCGTCATGGTCGGCGCCATCGTCGTCGCGCTCGGTGCCCTCGCCGCCTTCGCCATCCCGCGCCGGCGCCGCGGCCAGCCTGTCGAGGCAACCGCCGCAGAGGCGCTCGCCGAGGCCGCCTGACCTCGGTCCCGACCCTCCCCGCCCGTAGGGGCCGGGCATGCCCGGCCCCTACGCCACTACGACATCGGGGAGCGCTGCGCGGATCCTCTCAGGCGTAGCGGGCGACGACCGCGAGCATCCGCGTTCCCGCCTTGAGCGACGGAAGGGCGCGCCCGGCGATCTTCGAGCTCCCGCCGCGCCGAGCCCGCGAGGGCACCTCGACCTCGTCGATGGGCACGCCCGCCCGGGCGGCCTTGACGAGCATCTCCGTCGGCCAGCCGTAGGTCATCTCGCGCAGCTCGAGCCCCTCGAGCACGTCGCGGCGAATAGCGCGCATGGGCGGGACGTCGTGGACGCGGACGCCGTACACGAGCCGGACGAGGAGCGCGACGAGACGGTTCCCGATCCGCTGGTGCGCGTGCATGGCCCCGCGCTCCGGGCGCCGGCGCGCGCCCAGGACGAGCGCGGCGCGGCCGGCGAGCACCGGCCCGACGAGTCGCGGGATCGCCGACGGGTCGTCGCTGCCGTCGCCGTCGAGGAAGACGAGCACGTCCGCATCGGCCGCCGTGGCCCCCGTGGCGCATGCACGGCCGTACCCTCGCCGCCGCTCGACGAGCACGCGTGCACCCGCGGCCTCGGCGACCTCGGGCGTGCCGTCGCTCGACCCGCCGTCGACGACGACGGCCTCGTCGACCTGCGGCCGAAGCTCGCGCAAGACGCCGGGGAGCGCCTCGGCCTCGTCGAGCGCCGGGATCACCGCGGCGACGCGCGCGTGCGCAGCCAGGGGGGAGACCGGCTGCGGACGGCGGCGCAGCCGAAGCAGCACGGATGCGGCCACCATGAGGCCGAAGCCTCCGTAGACGACGGCCCGGACCCAGTCGGGAAGCTCGCGCTCGAGCCCGAAGAGGTAGAGGAGCGGAAGCGTCCCTGACATCCACAGCCAGGCCGGCGCCCGGACGATCGCGAAGAAGGGGAGCAGCCAGAGGGCGTGCCACGGCTGCACGTACGAGACGCACAGGAGCAGCGTCCCGAGCAGGAGGAGGCTCGAGCGCGCGACCTGCTCGACCGAGTCGTGCGCGCGCAGGGCAATGACGACGAGCACGGCGAAGACCACGAGCCCGCAGAGCGCCGTGGCGGCGGTCGTCCCGAGCGCCTGGTCGAGCGCCCACCAGAGGCTGCCGCCGAAGCGCTGGCGCTCCACGTACCGCCGGAGATCGCCGAAGACCCCGGTGCCGACCGAGAGGTACGGAACGTAGGCGAGCACGCAGACCGCGAGCGCCGTCGCGACGAACGGCCAGCGGCCCCGCCGCGCGAGCGCGGGCACGAGCAGGATCGGACCGAGCTTCGCGAGCGCGGCGAACGCGACCGCGAGCCCCGCGAGCGCGTATCGCCGCGTCTGCCAGGCGGCGAGCAGGCCTGCGAGCCCGAGCACGGCCAGGCCGTCGACGTGGCCGTTGGCGGCGATCTCGCTGATCGCGAGCGGATGCCAGGCGTAGAGCGCGACCCGCTCGAGGGGTGGACGCGACGGCAGGCGCACGAGCACGAGCAGCAGCAGCGCGACCGCTCCCGCCTCGGCGACGAGGTAGAGCAGCGTGGCCGCGCCCGGCCGGTCGCCGAACACGGCCCGAGCGGCGAGGAAGCTCGCCTCGGCTCCGGGCGGGTAGACGGTTCGCCAGCGCGGCAGGTTGATCTCGGGATAGACGACGTCGTCGCGAAGCTGCTCCAGCTCCGGCGAGATCGGTGCGTAGCGGTACGGGTTGACGCCTGCGGCCTGGACTCGGGCGTCCCACGCGTAGCGATGGAGGTCGTCGGACAGAGGCGGCGTCTCTCCCGGCATCACGCACGCGGCGCGGAAGGCGACCGCGAGCAGCAGGACGAGCACGACACCCGCCCGGCCGGCGCGCAGGCCGCGCCAGCACACGAGCGCGGCGGGTAGGAAGATCGCGAAGGCGACGAGCTGCCCCGCGACCTGCGTCCAGAGATCGGCGTCGCCGCGCAGGCGCAGCTCGAGAGCAAGCATGAGGCCACCGAGCACGGCCACGAGCCCAAGCCGTAGAGGGGCCTGCAACAGCAACACCGGGGTCATGTCCCGGTCGTTGCGCAACAGTCGGGACCTGACCCCGTGTTGCACGTGTTGCGCGAGCATCATCGCGCCGAGAGCGAGAGGCGGCGCTGCGGGGGGAGCGCTCGAGGGCGGGTTCTCGCGGTGGTGCCCTCCGACCGGAGGGCGACCGTCACGCTCACCTGATGTTGCGAACGACGTCCTCGCCGACGGGCTGCTCGGCTGCGATCCGCAGGAACCTCGTGAGCGGCACCTCGAGCGGAAGAATCTGACGGCCGACGAGGAGATCGACCTCCGTCCGCCCGTCCACGACGGTCGGGGCGAACGGGTTGAGGAAGGCCCCGTCCGCCGTGAGCGTGAGCTCGGGGAGGACGTCGTCGATCCCCATCTCGACGCCCATGCTGTTCGTTCGTGCGCGGCCGCGCCGGACCACCGGCCGGACGACGTGATCCCTATCCGGGATCCCGAGCCGCCTGTGGAGCTCGCACAGGCGCTCGAGCTCCTCGCGCGACTGGTACTCGACCGTGGTCGCGATGCGCACGCGGAGGCCCCGCTCGAGCAGCCTCGGGATCGCGTCGAGCACCTTGGCGAAGTTCTTCGGGCCGCGGTGCTCGTCGTTGCGCTCGGGGACGTCCGAGTCGAGCGACACCTGGAGCGGGGCGTCGAGCTGCGCGAGCGGCTCGAGCCGCCGCAGCAGCCTCTCGGTGAAGAGCGTGCCGTTCGTGAGGGTCAGGACCGGGAGCTCGCTCGCGAGCTCGACGAGCACGTCGGGGTACCACGGAAGCATGAACACCTCGCCGCCGGTGACCCCCAGGCCGGTGAAGCCGAGCTCCCGGGCCTCGCGCGCCGCCTGCATCAGGGTCTCGGCAGAGAGCTCGCGGCGGTTCGCGATGCCGGGCGCGGACTCCGTCAAGCAGTAGCTGCACGCGAGGTTGCAGTGGTAGGTGGGATAGAGCCACAGGTACCCGCCGATGTGGCCATCGGCGCGCGCCGCCTCGACGCGATCCCTCATGCCGCCTCCACGAGATCCGTCATCCTGCCTCCTCGTCTGTAGGGGCCGGGCATGCCCGGCCGCTACCCGTCTGCGGCTCGGAGGCCGGCGGGATCTCGAAGGCCGTGCAGTACTGGTTGAGCATCGTGATCGTGCCGGCAAGGACGCTGAGCTCGACGAGCTGGTCGTCGCGCAGGTGCTCGAGCGCCCTGGCGAGGAGCTCCTCGGAGACGCCGCGAGCATCGAGCGTCAGCTGGTCGACCCAGGCGAGGATCGCGCGCTCGCGGGGCGGGAGGGTCTCGAGCGGAGCCCGCTCGCAGGCCGCCTCGAGCTGGGCCGCAGGCACGCCCGCCTCGAGCGCGACGGGGCAGTGGACGGCCAGGCAGTAGCGGCATCCGTTCAGCTGCGAGACGCGCACGATCACGAGCTCCTTCGTCGCCAGGTCGATCGAGCTCCCGCCCATGATCTGGGCGAGGAACGGCATGAGCGTCTCGAGCATGTCCGGCGCGGTCGCGAGCGAGCGCGTCAGCGGCGACGCGGTCCCGTCGGGTCGGTACCAGGCGCGGGCCGGAATCGGCGCGTCGTCGCGGGACAGGAGCGGGACGCGGCTCAGTTGTCCCTCGCTCCCTCGAGGATCCACCGCTCGATGAGCTCGCGGTCGGCCTGCGTGAGCAGGTTCTCTCGCGACGGATCGGGCACGTGCGTGAGCAGGTAGGAGAGCTCCGGCCGCCCGGGAAGCACACGCTCGAAGGCCGGCTGGAGCGCGGAGCTCACGCGCACGAGGTCGTCGTACGACCGCCCCGGGCGAAGGTCGAGGTACTCGTAGCTCGTCGGATGGCACACCGCGCACTTCGCGTCGAAGATCGGCTGGACGTCGTTCGCGAAGGAGACGCCTCTGGCGTCTCCTTCGCGAACGACTAGGGCGACGCTCAACGCCGCAGCCCCGGCGAGCGCGAGCGCCGTCGCCATCACTCGACCGTGAGGAAGTCGGAGACGTTGCATGTCTGATCGACCGCGAGGAAGATCCACGGCCCGTCAAGCTGCTGGTCGATCTCGGCGCTCCACGTACCGGGTTGCTCACCGGGGCTCGCGAGCTCGAACACGAGCCCGGCGCCCGGGTTGACGGCGAGAGTGTAGTTGGGGTCGAGGTTCGTCCCCTGGACGTCCATCGAGAGCCGCAGCCCGGAGGCGGTCTCCTCGACCGCAGGGTCGGAGATCGTCGGGTTCTCGACAATGCGGTCGGGCAGGCCGAACGCGATCTCCTGGGTCTCGCCGTCCTCGAGCGCGACGATCCGCGACACGTAGATCGTACTCGGCCCGTACGCCTTGAGCAGGAACTGTCCGCTTGGCGCGTTCTCGAGCGTGAAGCGCCCGCCCGAGTCCGTGACGGCGACACGGTAGTGCTCCTCCCCGCCCGGCTCGTCCGGCCCCTTGAGCAGCAGCGTGACGAGCGCACCCTCGATCGGCTCGCGGTCCTGCCCGACCACGGAGCCGGTGATCGTCGCCGTTCCCTCGGTCTCGGTCGCGGCCGCCACGTCGAGACCGGTCGGCGGGTTCCCGGGGCTGGGAACGGTCGGCCCCTTCGTCTCCCCGTCGACGTCCTTCGCCCCCTGGAGGATCCAGCGGCGAATCAGATCCATGTCCTCCTGCGCGATGGAGGGCGCGGCGGGCGGCATCCGCGTCCCGATCGCCGGAATGTCCGCCACCGGAGCCGCGCCGCCGACCTTGAGGTAGAGGAAGCTCCGCTCCGGGTCGCCCGCGACGACGCGGTAGAGCGTCGGGTCCTCGAGCGCGGGAACGCCGACGAGCTGCTCGTACGAGTTGCCGGCCGTGAGATCGAGCGACGAGTTGACGCCTGGATGGCACGCGGTGCATCCGTACTCCTCGAAGACGCCCTGCACCTCCTCGTAGCCCACCGGCTCACCGAGATCCTGGGACGCCGCCGGCGCTCCGTCCTCGCCGCCGTCCCCGCCGCAGGCGGCGAGAGCGGCGGTGAGCAGCCCGAGCGCGCAGGCCAGCGCGAGGGCGGCTACGCGAGACATGACTGGGGAGGATACGGCGTCCGTCTTACGAGTTCATTACGCGCGCCCGCGTTCCGGCTACGATGGCTCGAAGGCAACGCAGGAGGGCGAGATGGCAGGGCTCTTGAGCAGAGCAGCGATGGTGATCAAGGCGAAGTTCTCGAAGCTCCTCGACAAGGCCGAGAACCCGGCAGAGACCCTCGACTACTCGTACGAGAAGCAGATCGAGATGCTGCAGAACGTCAAGCGAGGCGTCGCCGACGTCGTGACGGCGAAGAAGCGGCTGCAGATGCAGGCGGACAAGCTCCAGCAGGACGTGGTCAAGCTCGAGGGCCAGGCTCGCCAGGCGCTCGGCAGCGGGCGCGAGGACCTGGCGCGGGTCGCGCTCGAGCGCAAGGCCCTCGCCCAGCAGCAGCTCCAGGGCCTCGACCAGCAGATCACCGGCCTCGAGGGCCAGCAGGAGCGGCTCGTCGAGAACGAGAAGCGCCTCGCGGCGAAGGTCGAGGCCTTCCGCAGCCAGAAGGAGATCATCAAGGCGCAGTACTCGGCGGCTGAGGCCCAGGTGCGGATCGGCGAGGCTGCGAGCGGCGTCGGCGAGGAGATGGCCGACGTCGGGCTCGCGATCCAGCGCGCCAAGGACAAGACGGAGTCGATGCAGGCCCGCGCCTCCGCCGTCGACGAGCTCGTCGCAGCCGGCACGCTCGAGGACTTCACCTCGACCGGCGAGACCGAGCTCGACCGCGAGCTCGCGAAGCTTTCCGCCTCAACCGAGGTCGACGCCGATCTGACGCGGCTGAAGGCGGAGCTCGGGAAGGGCCCAGACCAGCCACAGCTCGAGGAGGGCAAGGCGTGATCATCAGGCTCATGGGCGAGGGCCAGTACCGCGTCGACGACGACCTGATCTCCGCGCTCGACGATCTCGACGACGAGGCGCTCGCCGCGCTCGGCCGCAACGACGAGGGCGAGCTGGACCGCTACCTCGACGAGATGTGGGGTCTCGTGAAGGCGCGCGGCACGAGGCTCCCGGACGAGGAGCTCGCCACCTCGGACGTCGTCATCCCGCCGAGCGACCTGACGCTCGAGGAGACGCGCGAGCTCATGTCCGAGGACGAGGGCCTGATCCCGGACCTGCCTACGTAGGCGGGGGTGGGGCAAAGCCCCGCCCCTACGGGGGGAGCCTATCGCCCCCGGGGACGCGCGATCGCTCGGGCTCCGAGCGGGTCTTCATCGTAGGGACGAGGCTCGCCTCGCCCTGGAAGACGCGGCCACCTCGCCCTCGGCGCGCAGGGGCCGGGCATGCCCGGCCCCTACCCCCATAGGCGTCGGAGCGGCTCCGAACAACCCCTACGCCTGACGGCGTCGAGTTACCACGGCAGGTCAGAGCGGGGCCCCGAACAGCCCCATCCACCTGGTGAGGTCCGGCTCGAAGGGGAGCTCCTTCTCGAGCTCGTTCTTCAGCCGCAGCTCGAGCGCGTTGTCGCGCTGCTGGTCCTCGCCCGTCGGGACGAAGGGCCAGAACGCTCCTCGCTTGTAGCCGTAGATGAGGTAGACGGGATGCTCGCCGCCCTCGAAGCGGAAGACAGCGGCCAGGAGCTGCTCCCCGAACCCCTTTGCCTGGAGCTCCGAGCTGATGAGATGCACCGCGGTGACGAGATCCTCGAAGTGGGGATCGTGGACGATCGTCCACTCGTAGCCGTAGCTGTCCGAGCGGCGCTCCACGTCGGAGCCCGACTCGCGCGCCGCGACGTGGAGCAGCTCGCGCATCTCGTCCGCGGCCATACCGAACTCGCCGGCCGACATGGGCTTGTAGACGACGGCGGCCGAGCCGCTCGTCTTCAGGCCTTGCTCCACCTGGAGGGTGACCTGGGCCGTCGCGAGGGCGAACAGCTTGTCGAGATTCGCCCGCTTGAGCCTCTTTCTGCCGCCGAGGATCGCGTCGAGCAAGCCCATGCCCCCTATTCAAGCTGCTAATGCTCTGTCCGGGGAGTTCGGTGATGATCCTGGCGAGCACTACGACTCGGGCGAGCGCAGGCGCGCCCGGTAGAACATCACTCGATGGACGCCGATCAGGTTCTCGCCTTCCGGCTGGCCCGGTCAGGGCTCGCAGTCCGGCGCACACGCGGTCTCGCCGAAGCGGCGGCCTGTCCCGCCTCGGACTTCGCGCGCGACGCGGCGCTGCTGGCGCTGGCGGCGCGAGCCGAGGGCGTCTCCCGGGAGGCCTACGATCGCGCGGTCGACGCCGGCGATCTCGTCGTCGCGCACGTCGTCCGCGGGGCCATCCACGCGCTCGCGCCCGGCGACCTCGCGCTCTACGGGCGTGCCCTGATCGCCCGCGACGACGGCGAGCTCGCAGCGCAGCTCGGCCGGCAGGTCCAGCGTCTCGCCGCCGAGAAGGGATTCTCCCCAGGCGAGGCGCTCGCGCGGGTCGCCGCGGCTACGAGGGATGCGCTGGCGGGCGGGCGCGCGCTCGACAAGAACGAGCTGCACGAGGAGCTGAGACAGCGCGTTCACCGCGACCTGATGCCCTGGTGCCGGGGCTGTCAGAGCTACCACGTCGCTCCGATGCTGTGGCGCTACGCCACGGTGGAGGCAGGCGTCCGGCTCGACTCCGCGCGTCGCTACACGCTCGGCAAGCCGGGCCGGACGCCGGCGGCGAGGGACGCCGTCCGCCGCTTCCTCGGCTTCTACGGGCCGGCCAGGCCCGGCGACTTCGCCGAGTGGGCCGGGCTCGCACCGCCCCACGCTCGTCGCCTCTGGGACGAGGTGGCCGGCGACCTCGTCGAGATGCACGTCGGCAAGAGCATGGGGTGGCTCATGGGCGCTGACCTCTCCGCGCTCGAGTCGCCGCCCGCCACGGAGGGCGTCCGTCTGCTTCCGCCGGGCGACCCCTACCTGCAGAAGCCCAACCGGCCGCTGCTCGCCCCGGATCCCGAGCTGCAGAAGCGGCTGTTCCGGCCTGTGGCGAGCCCCGGAGCGGTCTTGCGGGACGGCCGATTGGGCGGCCTGTGGCGGATCAAGGTCAAGGGAAGCACGGCAGAGCTCACCGTCGAGGCTCTCGGCCGCCTCAAGCGATCAGAGCTCGAACGTGAGGCCCGGCGCGTGGCGCAGCTGCGCGGAGCCGCAGAGGCCGCAGTCGCCCTTGCCTGACCGCCCGCCCGACCCGTTCCGAGCAGCGTCTCAGGCGGGAACCGGGCGGCCCATCTCCCGCGCGATGTCGGCGAGGCGCGCAAGCCGCTTCTCGAGCGGCGGGTGCGTCAGGAACAGCTGTCCCGTGGCGCGCTTCCAGTTCGTCGGGACGATGAAGAACGCGTTCATCGCCTCGACCTCGCGCAGGTCGCGCTGCGGGATCTGGGTCATCCGGCTCGCGATCTTCTGGAGCGCGCTCATGAGGTTCTCGGGCGCCCCCGTGAGGAGCGCGGCGCCGCGGTCGGCCGCGAACTCGCGGTAGCGGGAGACGGCGAGGATGAGCATGTAGCTCAGCACGTAGGTCACGATCGAGACGAGCACGACGATCAGCCAGACCGGGGCGGCGTTGTTGTCGCGGCTGCCGCCGAACATGCCCGAGTAGATCCCGAAGCGGACGAGGATCCCGGCCACCATCGAGAAGAAGCCGGCGATGGTCATGATCACGACGTCGCGGTGCCCGATGTGCGCGAGCTCGTGCGCGAGCACGCCCTCGAGCTCCTTGGGCTCGAGCCGCTGCCAGAGTCCGCGCGTGACCGCCACGGCCGAGTGCTTCGGGCTGCGGCCGGTCGCGAAGGCGTTCGGGATCTCCGTGTCGATGACCGCGATTCGAGGCTTGGGCAGGTCGGCCATCGCGCAGAGCCGCTCGACCATGTCGTGCAGCTCCGGCGCCTGCTCGCGAGAGACCACTCTCGCTCCCGAAGCGGCAAGGGCGATCTTGTCGGAGGTGAACAGCTGGAGCAGCGACAGCCCCGCCACGAGGATGATGACCGCGGCCAAACTCAGGTCCGCGACCAGGAACAGGACGAGGAAGAAGACGACGTAGAGGAGCCCGAGCAGGAACATCGTCAGGCCCATCCGCGCCGTCAGGCGCCGGTCGCGGCCAAAGGGGGTGCGCTTCATCGCTCTCAGTCCTCAGGGAATGTCTCACGTCGATTGTACTTGCCGGGCCTCGCCTCCCCGGCTGGGAGGGAGACGCTTCGTTAGACTCGGGCCCGATGCGCAGCCCCCTCATCGCGCTCCTCGCCGTGCTTGCGGTCGCCTTTCTCGCCGCAGCGTGCGGAAGCCAGGGCACGATCGGCGCCGAGCCCGAGACCGTCGTCGGCTCCGTTCCGCAGGACACCGGCGCTCAGGTCGAGGTGCCCGAGGGCGACGCGGCCACGGGCAGGCAGATCTTCCTCGACAACGGCTGCGGCAGCTGCCACGTGCTCGCCGACGCGGGCACCGACGGAACGGTCGGGCCCAACCTGGACCAGACGATGCCGAGCGCCGAGAAGACGTTCGAGCAGGTCCGCGACGGCGGCGGAGGGATGCCAGCGTTCGGCGATCAGCTCTCCGAGCAGCAGATCGCCGACGTCACCGCCTACGTCGTCCAGTCGACCTCGGGGTGAGGCCCGCGTCCGCGGGGCGGCCGTCGAAGCGCCACCTCTATCCCTTTTCGGTCGCGGAAGCTCGTGACGTTGTGACAGGTTTCTCTCGATGTTGGGTCGCAACGACTCGCCGCCGGAGCCGGGCTTGGCCCGGCGGGAGGCTCAGCAAGGGAGAGGCATCCTCCGTCCCGGTTCTCGAGCGGCCGGCTCCGCTTCCGCCGGAACAAGCCGGAGCGGTCGCAAGGAGGGGGCCCGCGGGGGAACCAGGGGTTCCCCCGCGCGCATGAGACTGCCTGCCGACTTCCCCCGCGCCCCCGAGGCGCTCGCGTGCGACCTCGATAGCACGCTGATCGGCACCGACGTGCTGCTGCACGAGCGCACGCGGGCTGCCATCGCCGCCGCCCGCAGCGCGGGGATCCGCGTCCTGCTGGTGACAGGACGCATGTTCCAGTCCGTCCGGCCGTACGCGCGCGCCGCCGGCATCGACGACCCGATCGTCTGCTACCAGGGGGCCGTCGTCGCCGACCCGATCACGGGCGAGTTCCTGCGCC
>CAZCIJ010000043.1:0-15528 GCA_964498265.1 uncultured Gaiellales bacterium
GAGGGAGTGGTCGTCCGTGGCGCGAAGATGGTCGCCACCGGCTCGGCGTACTCGAACTACAACTTCGTCTCCTACCACGGCTCGACGCCGATCAAGAAGGAGGAGTACGCGCTCTCGTTCTTCGCGCCGATGAGCGCGCCGGGCGTGAAGCTGATCTGCCGCCCGTCGTACGAGTACATGGCGGCGACCGTGGGCAGCCCGTTCGACTATCCGCTCTCGTCGCGCTTCGACGAGAACGACGCGGTGCTCATGTTCGACGACGCGCTCATTCCCTGGGAGAACTTCCTCATCTACGGGAACCTCGAGATCGCGAGCACCTACCACCTGACGGGCTTCATCTGGCGCGCGCTGCTGCAGGGCTGCACGCGGCTGGCCGTGAAGCTCGACTTCCTCGCGGGTCTCTTCATCAAGGCCGTCGAGGCGACGGGAACCATCGAGTTCCGCGGCATCCAGGCGTCGATCGGCGAGATCCTCGCATGGCGCAACACCTTCTGGGGGCTCACCGACGCGATGTGCAAGTCGCCCGTTCCCGCTGCGAACGACACCGTGCTGCCGAACATCGAGGCGGCCTCCGCCTACCGCATCCTCTCGAACTTCGCCTACCCGAAGATCAAGGAGATCATCGAGAACCAGACCGCGGGCGCGATGATCGTGCAGCCCTCGAACGCCGTCGACTGGAAGAACGACGAGCTCCGGCCGCTGCTCGACCAGTTCTACCGCGGCTCGAACGGGTACTCCGCGCTCGACAAGATCAAGCTGATGAAGCTCCTGTGGGACTCGGTAGGCAGCGAGTTCGGCGGCCGCCACGAGCTGTACGAGCGCTCGTACTCGGGCAGCCACGAGCTGACGAAGCTCGAGTGCTACTGGATGGCGAAGGGCGACGGCACCGTCGACCGCATCAAGGGCTTCGCGGAGCAGTGCATGGCGGAGTACGATCTCGACGGCTGGACCGTGCCGGACCTGATCAACCCCGACGACGTGAGCGTGATTGCCGGCGGTCGCTAGTCGACGTCGACGGTGAGGGGCCGCCGGTACGAGAGGTCGCTGCGGTCCCACGCGCCCTTCGGGTACGGGTCGGCGCTGAAGCGCGAAGCCGTGCTGTCTGCGGCGCACACCCACTCGATCACGACCTCGCGCGCGACGATCCTCCACTGGCCGTCGCGCCGCTCCAGCCGGTCGACGTAGCGTCCTCCTGCCATGTCGACCACGGGCTCGTCCTTGCGCAGGAAAGCGCCGATGCAGTAGCTCTCGGCGTGGGCGACGTCCCCGTCGACCTCGACAGTCTGCGTGGTGAGATGATGGTGGTGCGCCACCCAGTCGGCTGCGTGCAGCTGGTTCGCCCACGGGATGAACTCGGCAGGGCTGCCCACGAAGTCGCCGTGGTGGTCGAGCGCGTCCTCGTGGTAGGCGGACGCGACCTCCTCGTCGTCGTGCCTGTCGAGACCGCGGACGTACCGGTTGATGCAGTCGGTGATGGCCATGCGGTCGAGCAGCAGCTGTACCTCCGGGCTGTGGTCGTCGCCCATGTCAACCTCCGGTCGTCGAGGGCTCGGCTCTCCTCTGCGCGCGGGCAGCGGAGCGCGGTCCCACGGCCGCCGCCGCCGCGTGGGCGCCGGCGATGCGCCCGAACGTGACGGCGCGGAGCACCGACGTACCCGCCGGGTACTCGTGGTAGTAGAGGCCCGTGGTCTCGCCGGCGGCGTAGAGCCCGGGGATCGGGGTGCCCGCAGGGGTGACGACGCGAGCCTGGGTGTCGGTGCGGATCCCGCCGAAGGTGAACGTGATCGCGCACGTCAGCGGGTAGGCGACGAACGGCGGGGTGTCGAGCGGGAAGGCCCAGTTCGACTTCGGCGGCTCGAGCCCGTCCGTGGCCTTGCCGTCTCGCACCGCCGGGTCGAAGTCGCCCGGTCCGCACGCTGCGTTGTACTCGGCGACGGTCGTCTCCAGCGACGCGGGATCGAGCCCGAGCTGCTGTGCGAGGCCGGCGACCGTGCCCGACTCGGCGGGCGGAACGTCGGTGAGCTGTACCGTCTCGATGTACGGGACAGCCCGGGACGTCTGGTCGCCGATCCAGAACGCCGTCTGCTCCTGGCGGCGCCAGATCTCGTAGCCGAGCAGCTCGAAGGTCGCGTCGAAGCTGTTCTGGCCCTCGTCGAAGAACCGCTTTCCGTGCCGGTTGACGACGATGCCGTAGGGGAAGCCGTAGATCACGGCGTCGGGCTTGCTCGTGCGCGGATCCACGGGCTCGCCGTGGAACATGTCGAACTGTCCTGCGGTGTCCGCACCGACCTCCACGGCCATCCTCAGCCCGTCGCCGCGGTTGTTCCGGAGCGTGGGAGCGATGACGGGCATGTCGCACGCGTTCGAGCCGACGTACTGCGTCAGCAGCTCGGGGTTGCCTTCGAAGCCACCGCACGCGATGACGACGGCTCGGGCCTCGAGCGTGCGCAGCAAGCCGTCCTGCCCGCGAGCCACGACCCCGTTGACGCGACCGTCGCCCGAGAGGGCGAGGCGGACGGCCTCCGTTCGGTAGAGGATCTCCGCTCCGCCCGTCGCGCCGACGATCGCCGAGAGGGAGTCGACGATCGCCTTGCCTCCGCCGACTGGGGTTCCGAGCCCCGCGTGCGCTCCGCCCGTCGGGAACGGGAGCGGGGTGTAGGGGACCTCGACGCCGTGATCCTCGAGGAACTGCACCGACCTCGGCACCTCCGACTCCAGCACGCTGCAGTACTCGAGATCCGCGAGCCCGCGCGAGACCTTCTCCATGAGCGGGATGAACTCCGGGTCGAGGCGGCGGTCCTCCATGATCCGGAGCCAGGAGCTCGTCCAGCGCGTCGCGCCGCCGCGTTCCTCCTCCGAGGCTCGCTCGAGCACGACGACGCGGGGTGGCCTGCCTTCCTCGGCGACCGCATCGACGTAGCTGACGGCGGCCGAGAGCCCGGCTGCGCCCATGCCGACGACGACGAGATCGTATGGCGATCCGCTAGCCATTCGTCCCTCCCTCCAAGCCTCTAGTGCCGTGTCCGGGGAATACGGTGCGCCCCCGCGGCTGCACGCTGGCGCGTCTGGTTACACACGAACTCGGTCGCGCCCGTGGTAACTCGACGCACCAGCGTAGGGCGCTCCCTGCGTCCTTGCATCGCTTGCCTTTCGCTCGCCAGGATCATCGCCCTATTCCCCGGACACGGCACTAGCTGCGTTGCGTCCCGCCGCGACGCGCCGGTCTCGCCGTCTCCTCCCTCGGGGCAGGAAGCCTGTGGGCGTACAGCGAGTGCAGCGCGTCGATCAGCGCCCACCGCTGCCCCGCATCGAGCGCCGCAGCCCAGTCGCGCTCCCGGTCGTTGTGCTTGCTCCAGTGCTCGATCATGTGCGCGCGGCCCTCCTCGGTCAGCTCGACTTGCACGACGCGCCTGTCCGGCGACGTGCGTGTTCGCAGCACGAGCCCCTTCTCCTCGAGCGTGTTGAGCACGCTCGAGATGCTGGCGCGCGAGACGCTCGAGAGGCGTGCCAGCTCGCGCGGCGAGATGGGACCGGCGACCCAGACGTTGAAGAGGACGCGGAACCCTGCCCAGGTCAGCCCGAAGGGCCGGTGGATGTTCGTCTCGAGGTCCTGGACGACCCGCGCGGCCGTCCGCAGCAGGTTGAAGACGACGGCCATCGCGTCCAGGTCGGGATCCGGCGCATGCGCGGAGACGACCTGCCGTGCCCGCGCCTCGAACAGATCCTCGATTCCGCCCAGGCCGGTCGCGCCTGACTCGCCCGGGGTCGCCTGAGGCTCGTGTGCTGCGTCGGTCGTCACGCTTTCACCGGTGTGCCCGATGCTAGGGCACGGTTTGGCTCAAGACAAGTCAGAGTTCTATCAATCAGATATCTACCTACTCCCGCCGTTTGTGGTACGGTCGCGCTTCCGGATGAGAGTGGTCTGCCTGAGCGGCGACGGCATCGGGCCGGAGGTGATGCGGGAGGCGATCCGCGCGCTGGCCGCGCTCGAGCTCGAGCTCGAGCTGGACGAGCGGCCCTTCGGGGGGCCGGCGATTCGCCAGGCCGGCGATCCCCTGCCCCCGGAGACGCTCGCGGCCTGCCGCGAGGCGGATGCCGTGCTCATGGCGGCGGTCGGCTCGCCGGAGTTCGAGCGGACCGCGGTGCGACCGGAGCAGGGGCTGCTGCGCATCCGTCGCGAGCTGGGCGTGTACGCGAACCTGAGACCGGCACGGGCCGAGGGTGTCGACGTCCTCATCGTGCGAGAGCTTTCCGGTGGGCTCTACTACGGTCGCAAGGGGCGCCTCGACGACGGGACGGCCTTCGACACGTGCGAGTACCATCCGCGGCAGATCGACCGGATCGCCCGCCGGGCGTTCGGCTTCGCCGGAGCACGCCGCCGTGAGGTCACGGTCGCCGACAAGCACGGCGTGCTCGAGACGTCGCGCCTCTGGCGGGAGGTGGTCGACGAGGTCGCCGCCGACTATCCCGACGTCGGCGTCGAGTTCATGCTCGTCGACAACGCGGCGATGCAGCTCGTCCGCGACCCGGGCCGCTTCGACGTCCTGCTCACGGAGAACACCTTCGGAGACATCCTCTCCGACGTGGCCGCCGTGGCGACGGGAGGGGTTGGCCTCGCCCCCTCGGCAAGCCTCGGCGAGTCGGGCCCGGGCATCTTCGAGCCGGTCCACGGCTCAGCCCCGGACATCGCCGGGCGCGGGATCGCGAACCCAGCCGCGATGATTCGCTCGGCCGCCCTCATGCTCGAGCATGGCCTCGGCCGCCCCGAGGAGGCGCGCCGCCTCGACGAGGCCGTCTCAGCGGCGATGCGGGACGCTCCGACCCCGGACCTGGGCGGAAGCGCCACGACGGAGCAGTTCGGAGAGGCGGTCGTCGACTACCTCGGGGCGGGCGCCGGCACGGAGCTCGAGCCGACCACCTAGGGTCGTGGGCCACACGCTCGCAGAGAAGATCCTGCTTGCCCATTCGAGCGCCGACGAGCTCGCGCCGGGTGACTTCGTCATGGTCGACTGCGACGTCGTGATGGCGAACGACCTCTCGACTCCGCACGCGGCTCGAGAGATCGCGCGCATGGGAGCAGACCGCGTCTTCGACCCCTCGAAGGTCGTGCTCGTCGCCGATCACTTCATGCCGGCGAAGGACGCGAGATCGGCCGAGCTCCAACGGGTGATGAAGGAGTGGGCGCACGAGCAAGGGGTCGCCTTCTACGACCAGGGTCGCGGCGGGATCGAGCACACGCTGCTCGTCGAGGAGGGATGGATCGTTCCCGGCTCGGTCGTGGCCGGCGCCGACTCGCACACGTGCACGTACGGCGCGCTCGGCTGCTACGGCAGCGGCATGGGGACGACGGACATCGCCGGCGCGATGGCGATCGGGCGCTTCTGGCAGATCGTGCCCGGCACGATCCTCGTCGAGTTCGTCGGGGGGCGCGGCCGCTTCGTCGCCGGAAAGGATCTCATCCTCGCGGTCATCGCCGAGATCGGCGTTGCGGGTGCGACAAGCATGGCCCTCGAGTTCGCCGGGGACGGCGCGGCCACGCTGTCGATCGACGACCGTCTGGCGGTGGCCAACATGGCCATCGAGGCGGGCGCGGACACCGGCCTCTTCCCGGCCGACGACGTGACCGCGGCCTTCCTGGAGGGACGCACGGAGCGTCCCTGGGCGCGGGAGCGGTCCGACGTGGACGCGGAGTTCGCGCGGCGCCTGCGGATCGATCTCTCGAGCCTGCGCCCGCTCGTCGCGCTGCCCCACTCCCCCGGCAACGTCGCCCCGGTCGACGAGGTGGTCGGACGGAAGATCGACCAGGTGTACATCGGCAACTGCGCGAACGGCACGATGACCGACCTGCGGCAGACGGCCGAGATCCTGCGGGGGCGCTCGGTCCATCCGTCCTGCCGGGCAATCGTCGTGCCCGCGACGCAGAGGATCTACCGCGAGGCGCTGACCGAGGGCCTGCTCGACGTCTTCGTCGAGGCCGGCTGCGTCGTCTCGACCCCGACGTGCGGCGCCTGCTTCGGCGGCCATATGGGCATCCTCGCGGCGGGAGAGAGCGCGCTCACGACGACGAATCGCAACTTCCGCGGTCGGATGGGCTCGCCCGAAGCCGGCGTCCACCTCGCGAACGCATGGGTGGCAGCGGCTGCCGCGGTGGCCGGTGAGATCGTCGATCCCGCGGATGTCCTTCCATGATCATCGAGGGGCGGGCGCTCGTGATCGCGCAGGACAACGTCGACACGGACGTGCTCTACCCGGGCCAGTTCCTCAACGTCCTCGATCCGGGCGAGATGCCGAAGTACCTCTTCGAGGGTCTCGACCCGGGACTTCGCGACGAGCTGACCGGCGACACGATCCTCGTCGCGGGCGAGAACTTCGGAACGGGCTCCTCCCGGGAGAACGTGCCCCTGGCCATGAAGGCCGCCGGCATCCGCTGCATCGTCGCCAAGGGTTTCGCGCGCATCTTCCACCGCAACTGCGTCAACCTCGGCTTGCCGGCTATCCCGTGCCCCGAGGCCGTCGCCGCGGCGCGCCCCGGGTCGTCGGTCCGCATCGAGACCGAGTCCGGCGCGGTGCACGTGGACGGACGCGCGTTTGGGGCGCCGCCGCTCCCGGACTTCATGCTCGAGCTGCTCGGCGCCGGCGGGCTCGTACCGTGGATACGCGCTCGCCTGCCGGAGCTGCGGGCGACGTGACGCGCGGCAAGGGCGAGCGAGCTCTCGGAGGTCGCGGGACCCAGAGAGGACGGGGCGATGCCGAGAGTGATCCTTCAGGTCTATCCGAGCCTCGGCGACACCGAGGAGATGGCCAGGCGCCGGCCGATCGGACGTGACAACGAAGCCGTGCAGCGCTCGCTCGAGAGCCTCGTCGACGTGGCGCAGGCCGCCGACGAGCTCGGCTACTGGGCGATCACGCACGTCGAGCACCACTTCCACTCCGAGGGCCTCGAGTACTCGCCGGCGCCTCTCATGCTCAACGTCTGGCTCTCCCGCTACACGAAGCGCCTGCGCCACGGCCAGCTCGGGCTCGTGGTGACGGCGCACGATCCCATCCGCCTCGCGGAGGAGATCGCGATCGCCGACCACCTCCTGCAGGGCCGGCTGATCGTCGGGCTCGCGCGCGGCTACCAGTCCCGGTGGATGAGCGTCCTCGGTCAGAAGTTCGACGTGGCCGCGACGCTGTCCGATCAGAGCGACGTCGACAGGCGGAACCGGGAGCTGTTCCAGGAGAACTTCAGGATCATGAAGGCGGCCTGGGCGAACGACCTCCTGCAGTACAAGGGACCGACGTACGAGGTGCCCTATCCGCACGACGCCGGTGTCCCGGGGTGGCCGCCGGCGGACTCGATCACGCGCCCGTACGGCGTGCCCGGAGAGGTCGACGAGAACGGAACCATCCGCGGCGTCAGCGTCGTGCCCAAGCCGTACACGCAGCCCCACCCGCAGCTGTTCCAAGCGTTCGGGGGCAGCCCGGCCACGCTCACCTGGTGCGGCGAGGAGAACGTGACGCCGACGATCTTCGCCGGGCCCCTCGAGACCCTCACCGCGCTCGCCGGCTGCTACGTCGAGGGCGCCGCCTCACGCGGCCGCGAGGTCGGACTCGGAGAAGGGATCGGCATCTGTCGCGGCTTCCACATCGTCGAGAACGGAGCCCGGAAGTCTGCCGACAGCGTCAGGGCGGAGATCTACGAGGCCTACGAGCAGCACCAGCACGTCATGTGGCACGGCTGGTACGAGCAGTTCGGCGCCCTGCAGGAGTCGCTCCGACTTCCGGGCGAGGAGGGCCCGGTGCCCGCTCCCGGGGAGCACCTCGCCGACCGTCTCCTCAAGAGCAAGATCTGGCTCGCGGGCACCGTCGACGACGTCAAGCGGGACGTCGAGGCCCTCCTCGAGCGGATCCCCGCCGACTACCTCGTGTGGCTCTTCCACTGGGGGATCATGCCGCCCGGCGTCGCGCTGCGGCAGCTCGAGCTCTTCGCGACGGAGATCATGCCCGAGTTCGGTCTGGACGTAACGGAGCCCGACGGTCGCCCGTGAGCCGGATCGCCGCGAGCTCGATGCACAACGCCAACAGGCTCAAGCTCGGGCTGTTCGCCTTCAACTGCAAGGGCGGCATGGCGATCACGACCGCGCCGGAGAGCTGGCTCCCGACCTGGGAGAACAACATCGACCTCGCCCGGCTGGCCGACGAGGCCGGTCTCGAGTTCCTGTTGCCCATCGGCCGCTGGCGCGGCTACCGGGGTGCGTCGGACTTCGAGGGCGTCTCGTTCGAGACCATCACCTGGGCAAGCGGACTCGCCGCGCACACGCGCACCTGCACGGTGTTCGGGACGATTCACGCGCCGCTGATCCATCCGATCGTCGCCGCGAAGCAGATGGCAACCGTCGACCTGTTCTCGAAGGGGCGCTTCGGGCTCAACCTGGTCTGCGGGTGGAACCAAGACGAGTTCGAGATGTTCGGCCAGGAGCAGCTCGAGCACGACGAGCGGTACGAGTACGGGCAGGAATGGCTCGAAGTCGTCCGCACCGTCTGGCGTGAGGAGGAGCCGGTCGACTTCGGCGGCCGCTTCTTCGACCTCAGGGGCCTGATCGGCAAGCCCAAGCCCTACGGGGGCAGCGAGCCCGTGCTCATGAACGCCGGCTACTCGCCTGCGGGCCGCGCCTTCGCCATGCGGAACTGCGAGTTCCTGCTCACCTCGCTGATCGACATCGAGAGCGGTCGGGGAGACGTCGAGCAGGTGCAGGCAGCGGCGAAGAACGACTACGGCCGAGACATCGAGCTCGTCGCCACGGCCTACGTCGTCTGCAGGCCGACCGCGGCCGAGGCGCGCGAGTTCCACGACTACTACGCGCACGAGCACGCCGACTGGGAGGGCGCCGACCACTTGATGGCCCTCGCCGGCATCCACGCTCGGTTCTTCCCTCCCGAGCACTACCAGCAGTTCCGCGAGCGTTTCGTCGGAGGTCACGGGACGTACCCGATCATCGGCGACCCCGACCACGTTGCGGGCGAGCTCGCGCGGATCGCCGAGGCCGGGTTCGTGGGGGTGGGCTTCTCGTTCTTCGACTACCTCGGCGAGCTGCCCTACTTCCGCGACGAGGTGCTTCCGCGCCTCGAGGCCAGAGGGCTGCGCTCGCCCGTGGGGATCGGCCCGTCCTAGCGGGCCGAGACGAGCGAGAACATCAGGTTCGCCACCTCCGGGCGCGCTACCGCGAAAGGGGCGCGACTTGTCGAGATGAGCGAGCTTATGCGGGTTGCGGATCGCGTAGAGACGGGTGATACGGCCTCCCTCGACGGTCAGGCTGACCGCCGCGTCGAACCCGCCGGCGGCGTCCACAGCGAGTGGAAGACTCAGCGTGCAGCCTGGTCGAGCACGACATGCTCCTCGGTGAGCAGCAGGTGGGATCGTCCGAAGTCGACGAACTTGACCTCGTCCGGGCGCACGATCTCGAGGTACTTCGGCTCGGCGAGGCATGTGGCCATGTCCTCGACGCTGTCGAGCCATTCCTCGACGATGCCGTCGTACTCGCCGGGCTTGGCGAAGCGCTCGTCGTCGAGCGGCACGACGTAGTTGTGCACGTAGCGACCGTAGTAGCGGGTGAACTCCGGAACCCCGTGCGCGAGCGGGCCGTGGACGTCCACCCAGTAGCGGCACCATTCCTCGTGGCTCATGGCGGGATGGCGCCTGGAGAGGCCGATGAACTTGACTCGCCCGAAGCCGCGGTCGAACTGGACGGCGTCCTCGGCGACGAGCCGGAGGGAGCGGCCGGGATCGACGAACCGCTCGGCGCTCGATCGGCCTGCCGAGCGATGGCCCGCGGACCCCACGGCGGCGAGCAGCTCGTCGAGGCCGTCGAACCATACCTCGGCCACCCCGTCGAAGTCGGACAGCTCGAGCCCCGGAACCTGCGCGCCGGGGATCGCCACGTTGAGCACGTACCCGCGCGCGCGTCGCGCGAAGTCCGGATCCTCGAGCAGGAGCGGCGCGTGGACGTCGTGCCAGTAGCGGAAGAACTCGTCGGGCGACAGTCGCGGTCTGCGCTTCAGAAAGACGAAGAGCTTGGTCATCCCTTCCGCTCCGGTCTCGATCTCTCGCGCCGAGACATCCGTGCGGCGCCGAGCAGCGTCTCGTCGATGGCCCCGCGCGAGGTGCATCCGGCGAGAGCCATGGCGAGCCTCAGCTCATTCGTCAGCAGCTCGAGCGCCCGCCTGACCCCCGCGTCGCCTCCCGCACCGAGGCCGTAGACGAGCGGGCGTCCGACCATGCACGCTCGCGCGCCGAGTGCGAGGGCCTTGACGATGTCCGTTCCGCGCCTGATCCCGCCGTCGAGCAGCACCTCGACGTCGGCCGCCACGGCGTCCACGATGCCGGGCAGCGCCTGAACGGCCGAGGGCGCGTGGTCGAGCTGACGACCGCCGTGATTCGAGACGGCGATCGCGCTGGCGCCGAGGTCGACCGCCGTCCTGGCGTCGTCGGCGCGCAGGATCCCCTTGATGACGAGCGGTCCCTGCCACGTCTCCCGCATCCACGCGAGGTCCGCCCAGGTCACCGAGGGGTCGAACTGCGCGTTGATGAAGTCCGCCATGCGGACGGGGCTGTCGCCGGCGACCCGGGCGACGACGTTCCCCATCGAGATGCGCGGATCGCGGATGAAGGCGGCCGACCAGCGGGGTCGGGTCAGCGCCTCGAAGCACGATCTCAACGTGATCCGCGGCGGTCTCGAGAAGCGGTTGCGGAGGTCTCGCTCGCGAGCGCCGGCGCGCGGCACGTCGACGGTGAGGACGAGCGCGAGGTAGCCGGCGGCGCGGGCGCGCTCGAGGAGCTCTCGCACCAGCCCCCGATCTCGCCACACGTACAGCTGGAACCATGTCGATCCCGGAGCTTCGGCTGCGACCTCCTCGATCGAGTACGAGGACGCCGTCGACAAGGTGTAGATCGAGCCGGCCGCGTGGAGCGCGCGCGCGACGGCGAGCTCCCCGCGAGAGTGGGTCAGCGCGGTCGTCCCGGTCGGCGCGCCGATCACGGGGATGGAGACGGGCCGGCCGAGGACGCTCGTCGACGTGTCGATGCTCGCGACGTCGACGAGCACCCTGGGCCTGATCGTCAGCCGCGCGAAGTCCGTCCGGTTCCGGCGTGAGGTGACCTCGTCCCAGGCGCCGCCGTCCACGTAGTCGAACACCGCCCGGGGCACCCGGCGCCGGGCGAGCGCGCGCAGATCGTCGATGTTGTGGCAGCGTCCGACGCGACCCGCGTCGGAGAGGCGGTTCCGGATGATGCGGGGAAGCGTCCGGAGGTCGGCCGCGAGCTGGCGCGCGAGCAGCCGGGCGAACTTCATGGCTGCTGCGGCCGGCCGCGCCCGAGCTTCGCGCGACGACGGGCCGGCGGAAGCCGGTGGCTGCGTGCACGGCGGTTCACGTCCCGAGGTCGCGATCGCGTTCGAGCTCAGACCGATCCGGCACGACAGGAGTATCTCATTGCCATGAGCGCCGGCACCGGCCACGCGCGACGAGCCAGCGTGGAGACGACCGACGAAGGGTGAACGGCCGGCCGCTCGAGCGATCCGCTCGTCGGCCGGTCAGGCGCTCTCGACATCGCAGCGCGCACCCGGGTACCGGTTCCGGAGCTATGTGCCGCCGACGCCGCTGGCCGCGCTCGTACGGCTGCGCGCCGTCAGGCCCAGCTCACGCAGCCTGTGGAGCATGGAGAGGCCGGCGAACCCTGCGCCCACCACCACCACGTCGACGTCTCTGCGCCGCCCTGCACGAGGGCCACTCCGGCTGTCGCGGCCGTCACGCCGTCGAGCGTCCAGCAGCGGTCGTCGGCGCCGGGCGCCGCCCTCAAGCTCGCGTCGCCTCGTCGAGGAGCGACGCCGGCTCGACGTCGCCACGCTCGAGGAACTCCCGCACGCGCTGCTTGAACGGCTCCCGGTCGTAGCTTCCGACGAGCGCTCCGGCCATGCGCACCGGATCGCCGAAGAAGAAGTACTCGTACAGGGACTGACGGCCGGCGAACGTCGAGATACAGGTGTCCCATGCGAGGCGGAACAGGCGCAAACGGTCGATCCCGTCCAGCGTCGCGCTCTGCAGGTAGCGCTCGACGTCCTCGCGGCCCGAGCCGAAGGCGTCCGCCTCGGTCGGGAGCGCCATCAGCCCGCTCGCGCCGAGCTGGCGCAGGATCTCCGTGAAGCGCGGGTACGTGCGCGGGTACCAGTTCCGGCAGGCGTTCAGCGGCGGCCAGTCGGGCGTCATGAGCCCGAACCGGTTCGGCTGGGCGTCGACCTCGGCCGCGCGAGTCATCGACTTGCACGTCTCGAGCGCGATGATGACCTCGGCGATCTTCTCCTGCACGTGCTGGAACTGCTCGATCGCGATCGCCTCCGTCAGGAGCGAGACGAGCCCGAGGACGAACTCCGTCTTCGCGCGCGTGCGCGTCACCACCTGGTGCGTCATGTGCACGGCGGCGGACGTCTCCGTGTAGATGCCGTTGCACAGCTCCGGGTTCCCGACGATGAAGCACCGCTCCCAGGGGACGAGCACGTCGTCGAAGACAACGATTGCGTCGATCTCCTCGAAGCGCGACCCGAGGGGGTGGTCGAAGCGAGTGCGGCCGAGGTCGAAGCTCTCGCGGCAGAGGAAGCGCACGCCGGGGGTGTCGCAGGGGATGCCGAAGGCGTACGAGTAGGGCGCGTCGTCCGGCGTGCCCTTGAGGACGGTCGAGGGCATGACCAGGATCTCGTCCGCGAACGGCCCGATCGTGGCGAGGAGCCGCGCGCCGCGGATGACGATGCCGTTGTCGTTCTGGTCGACGATCCGCGCCGCGAGCGTCTGCTCCTTCTGCTTCGAGGGCCCGACGGAGCGATTCGCCTGCGGGAACACGAGCGTGTGCGTGAGCAGCAGGTCGTTCTCGCGCACGTGCTCGTAGTAGCGGCGGACGTTCTCGCCGAACCTCACGTCCTCCGATCCGAACCAGTCAGAGGCGGCGGCCATCGCCATGATGGCGCTGTTGCAGTAGTCGCCCGTGCGCCCGAGGTTCCCGAGCGAGTACTCGGCCCAGACGCGCATGGCCCCGCGCCTGCGCTCCAGATCCCCGATGCTGCGCGGCTCGAGGAAGGACATGCCGACCCGGTCGCCGCTCGCCGGAGACTCGTAGGTCATCACGTCGCGCAGCTCGGGGTCGTGCTGGAGGTCGAAGAGCGCCGCGTACGTGCGCACGACGTTGCGCAGCTGCGGGATGTCGGTCACGCCGCCGACGTACCGCTCGCCCTCGATGTCGACGTGAATCGCCCGCTCCTCGAGAGCGCTGAGGAACTCGGCTCCTGTTCGTACGCCCACCGGCCACCACCCATTTCGCTATGAGAAGAACCACTTCGATTTTCGAGCGGCTATCATACTCGGTGAGGCTGGCATGAACAAGGGCGTGCCCGCAACGATGAGGACGCTCGACGTCCGGAGGCGCGTCGGGCCGCGTCCTGAACGGGCCCCGGTGTCGCCACGGTGCGCCACGTTCCGGCAGACTGAGGCTCCGTGAGCGAGGCGCAGGTAGGCGAGGTGGTCGCGACTCGGGCGGCCTCACCCACGGGGAAGCGCGGCGCCCCACCGCTGCAGACGCTCGAGCGCGGGCTGCGCGTGCTCGAGCTCCTCGCGACCGAGGGACCGTCGACGCTCGCCGAGGTCGCGGCCGCGACGGGGCTGCATCGATCGATCGTCTACCGGATTCTGCGCACCCTGGAGCAGCGCGAGTTCGCCGAGCGCGACGAGAACGGCCGCTTCAGCCTCGGCCTTGCGGCGGCTCCGCTCGGACATGCCGTCCGCCGCGATCTCAGGACGGCCGCCCTTCCCGAGCTCACGCAGCTCGCGGCCAGCACCCGGTGCACCGCGTTCGTGGTCGTGCCCCACGGCGGCGACGCGGTCACGCTGCTGACGGTGGAGCCGCCACACGCCGCCGGCGAGATGGTCTACCGGCCCGGCTGGCGGCATCCGCTCACGCGCGGTGCGCCGGGGCTCGCGATTCTCGCCGCCCTTCCCGCTCGGCCTGACGAGCGCCCGGAGGTCGCGCTCGCGCGCACGACGGGGTACGTGCGGAGCACCGGCGATGTCATCGCCGGGCTCTCGGCCCTGGCGGCTCCCGTCCGTCTCCGGGACGGGTCCGGTGCGAGCGTCGCCATCGTCTTCGTCGCCGGGCACGTGGACGAGGCCTCGGCGATCGAGCATCTCCGCCGGGCGGCGTCCCGTGTCGCCGCTGCGGCGGCACACGGATGAGCGATCTCGAGGACGCAGACACCCCTGCCGGCAGAATGCCGCGTGCCGGCCGATACGATGTGAGCGATGTCTGACAATGCGCCCATGGCGGACGCCCAGCTCGACGAGATCGTCTATCGCGAGGCCATCGCGCACTTCGCCACAGGCGTCACGGTCATCACGACGTTGCACGACGGCCAGCCCGCCGGGATGACCGCGAGCGCCGTGTCGTCGCTCTCGCTCGATCCCGTGATGCTGCTCGTGTGCATCAGCAACCACCTGCCGACCCACGCCGCCGTCGAGGCCAGCCGCTCCTTCGTCGTCAACGTGCTGGCCGAGGAGGACGAGGAGCTGGCCCGCCACTTCGCTCGCCCGTCGCCCGACAAGTTCGCGGGCATCGAGCTCAAGGAGGGGTTCGAGCTGCCCGTCCTCGAACGGGCGATCGCGTACTTCGTCTGCGACGTCCACGAGCGCCTGCCCGGAGGCGACCACTCGATCTTCCTCGGCCTCGTGCGTACGTGCGGGGCGATTCCCGGCAGGCGCCCGCTCATCTACTTCAAGAGCTCCTTCGGGGTGCTGCGCGACATCCGCTCCGAGTTGCTCGCGGAGGCGCGCAACTGGGACCTGGGCTCCCTCGGCGGCCTGGGCGGCTTCCACGGCGATATGGGTCAGTGACGTGGGGGAACCCCTGGTTCCCCCGCGGACCCCCTCCTTTCGCGATGCTGAATGTTCCAGCGGCTAATGCTGCCGGCGGCTCGAGAGCCGCGTCCGGGGGTTGCCTGTCGTTTGCTGAGCCCCCCGCCGGGCCAAGCCCGGCTCCGGCGGCGCATCCTTGCGGCCCAAGATCCAGAGAATCTGTCACAACGTCACGAGTTTCCGCCACCAAGAAGGGCTAGAGCACCCGTGCGCCGCCGTGTCGACGACTCGCCGCGATGAGGGAAGCGTTCCTCGTGGGAGGCGTCCGGACGCCGTTCGGCCGCTACCGTGGAGCGCTGTCCGAGGTTCGCCCCGACGATCTCGCCGCTGAGGTTCTTCGGGCCGCGCTCGCGCGGGCCGACGTGCCGGGGGAGAAGGTCGACGAGGTCGTCTTCGGCGCCGCGAACCAGGCGGGAGAGGACAACCGGAACGTCGCCCGCATGGCGGCGCTGCTCGGCGGCCTCTCGCCGGAGGTGCCGGGCTACACGGTCAACCGGCTCTGCGCGAGCGGGCTGCAGGCAATCGTCTCCGCCGCCCAGCAGGTGGGCGTGGGGGAGGTGGACGTGGTGATGGCGGGCGGCGTCGGGTCGATGACGCGCG
>CAZCIJ010000044.1:0-14319 GCA_964498265.1 uncultured Gaiellales bacterium
AATACGCCTAGCCCGGCCGGCTGCAAACGCTTCGCATCCCTGCGTCCTCAGTCGCAGCTCGCCGGTGCCCGGGAGCCCACGCGACGCGCCTCGCGCTCGCGCAGCTCGATGCGGCGGATCTTTCCCGTCAGCGTCTTCGGCAGGTCGTCGACGAACTCGAGAGCGCGTGGGTAGGCGTATGCCGACAGGTGCTCGCGGACGAAGCGCTGGATGTCGGCGGCGAGCTCGTCGCTGGGCTCGACGCCCGGCAGGAGGCGGACGAACGCCTTCACGATCTGACCGCGCAGCGCGTCCGGCGAGGAGACGGCTGCGGCCTCGACCACCTTCGGATGCGCGACGAGGGCCGACTCGACCTCGAAGGGCCCGATGCGGTACCCGGCCGAGATGATGACGTCGTCGTTGCGGCCTTCGTACCAGACGTACCCGTCCTCGTCGGCGCGGGCGACGTCCCGCGTGTGGAACCACTCGCCGCCGAACACGGCCTGCGAGTCCTCGGGCCGGTTCCAGTAGCCGAGCGGATAGTGGGGATTCGTGCGGGCGCGCAGGCAGATCTCCCCGGTCTCGCCGGACCGGACCGGGTGCTCCTCCTCGTCGAGCAGGCCGACCTCCCAGCCGGGAAGCGGCTTGCCCATCGAGCCAGGCCGGATCTCCATCGTCGGGTAGTTCGAGCACAGGGGGTAGCTCTCGGAGAGGCCGTAGTAGTCGAGGACGGGAACGCCGAGCTGGCTCTCGAACCAGCTGATCACCTCGGGGTTCAAGGGCTCCCCAGCGGCGCAGGCCGCGCGCAGGGAGATGCCGGGGTACCGCGGGCCGACGTTCCCAAGGGCGGCCATCGCACGGAGCGCCGTCGGCGTCGCGAACAGGTTGGCGACCCGGTACTTCTCGAGCACGTAGAGCGTCTGCTCCGGGTCGTAGCCACCCTTGCGCGCGAACACGGCGATCGGCACGCCGAACCGCCACGGCCCGAGCACGCCGGGAATGATGCCTGCGATCCACGCCCATTCGCCGGTCGAGTGGAAAACCTCGCCCTCGCGGACGTCGTGCGCCAGCTCGAACTCCGTGTGGGCGAGAAGGTAGCGGTGCGCGTGCACGATGCCCTTGGCGTTCCCGGTCGTCCCGGACGTGTAGTAGATCTGGCAGGCCTGCTCCGCGGGCGTGTCGAGCGTCTCGAAGGCGTCCGAGGCTGCGCTCACCTCGCGACCGAACGCCTCGTCCACGACGAGGACGGCCGCCAGCTCCGGCAGGTCGTCCCGGACCCGCTCGACCCGGTGGCGGTTCTCGGCGTTCGTGACGACGATCTTCGCGCCGCAGTCCCGGAGGCGGTGGAGGATGGCGTCGTCCCCGTAGAGGATGGAGAGCGAGAGCAGGATCGCGCCGAGCTTGTACGTGGCGAGGAACGTCGCGGCCGTCTGCGGCAGGGGGGGCAGCATGACCGCGACGCGATCGCCTTCGTGCACGCCGGCGGCGCGCAGCGCGTTCGCAGTCCGGTTCGTGAGCGCCTGCATGTCGCCGAATGTCAGCTGCCGCTCGTGGCCCTCCCAGTCCTCCCAGAGCATGGCCAGGCGGTCCGGGTCGTGCTTGTCGAGGACGTCGGCCGCGATGTTGTAGCGCTCGGGCACCTCCCACCGGAAGGCTGTCACCATCTCGTCGTAGGGAGCGGGATGCCAGCGCCGGTACACGCTGCCGGCGACGATACCGCAGCTGCGGCCTCGCACGACGGGACGCGGCTCCCGGACGGTTCCACCTCCGACCGTCCGCCTGTGCGCACGCCGGCCAACGGACTGGCCTCTGCAGCGGCTACAGTCATGCGATGGTCGATCCGGCGTTCTTCACCCGCCTCGGAGTCCCCTGGCTCTGGGGCGCCGACGTCGAGAAGGGCTGGATCTTCATGCGCTTCAACGTCGTTCCCGCGACGATGCTGTACTTCGCGCCGGGCTCCTGGGCCTACGGACGCGACCGCCTCCCGCTGACGGGCGGCGCCGTCATGGCGATGAACCACCTCTCGGCGATCGATCCGCCTCTCGTCGGATCGCTCTCGAACCGTGCCATCTGGTACATGATGAAGTCGGAGTTGCTCGAGATCCCTGTCGTCGGCGAGGCCCTCACCTGGACGGGAGCCTTCCCGATCCGCAGGGGCCAGAGCGACCGCGACGGCCTGCGCAAGGCGCTCGAGCTCGTCGACGAGGGCCACATCATCGGCGTGTTCGCCGAGGGCACGAGGCAGCCGCTCGGCTACCCAGGCCTCGTGCACCCTGGCGCGGCCACCATCGCAATGAAAGCGGGCGCACCGGTGATTCCCTGCGGCGTCGAGTCGTTCGGCTGGAGCCGGAAGAACCGGCGCGCCTGCTGCGTCGTCTACGGAGCGCCGATCCTCTTCGACCACCTGCCTGCCAACGGTCGCGGGTACAGGGAGGCCTCGGAGACCGTTCGCCTCGAGATCCTGCGGCTCTGGCGCCAGGCCGCCGAGGCGGTCGCGGCCGGGTTCCCGCTGGAGCTTCCCGACGGAACGAAGCGCTACTCATGGCCGCGCGCGCGCCACTTCCACCCGGCGCCCACGCCCCGCCGGGTGAGCGGCCTCGCCTGAGAGCCTCCTGCCGGAGCCGGGCCGCCCTGCTACGGGACGCCGGCTCCGATAGCTTCTCGGAATGCGCAAACGCGGTCCCGGAACGGGATGCAGAGGTCGGCCGCTCAACGACAGGGAGGAGAGGCGTGCGTGCAATCGTCGTGACGCGTAACGGAGGCCCGGAGGTGCTCGCGCTCGAGGAGCGGCCGGCGCCAGAGCCGGCTGCCGATCAGGTCGTCGTCGATGTCGGCGCCGCGGGCGTCAACTTCCGCGACATCTACGAGCGCGAGGGCGGCGGCTACGGCGGTACGCCTCCGCTCGTCGCGGGCGTCGAGGGAGCGGGCACGGTCGTAGCGCTCGGGGAGGCGGTTTCGGACGTCGCCGTCGGCGACCGCGTCTGCTGGACGGCGGCGCCCGGGAGCTACGCCGAGCAGGTCGTCGTCGAGGCCGCCCGGGCGGTCCCGATCCCTGACGGCGTCTCGGACGAGCTCGCCGCAGCGTCGCTGCTCCAGGGCATGACGGCGCACTACCTCTGCTGCTCGACCTTCCCGGTGCAGGAGGGGCACACGGTCCTCGTCCATGCGGCCGCCGGCGGCGTCGGGCTGCTGCTCGTGCAGATGGTGAAGCTGCGGGGCGGACGCGTGATCGGCACGGTGTCGACCGACGAGAAGGCGGCGATCGCGCGCGCGGCCGGGGCCGACGAGGTGATCGGGTACGAGGGCTTCGCCGAGCGCGCCCGCTCCCTCGCCGGCGCGGAGGGCGTGGCAGCCGTGTACGACGCCGTCGGCAAGGCGACGTTCGACGAGAGCCTCTCGGCGCTCCGGCTCCGCGGGATGCTCGTCCTGTACGGGGCAGCCAGCGGCCCCGTGCCGCCGGTCGACACCGAGCGGCTTGCCGCCGGCGGCTCGCTCTACCTCACGCGGCCCAGGCTCCCGAGCTACACGGCGAGCCGCGAGGAGCTTCTCTGGCGCGCGAGCGAGGTGTTCGGGTGGATCCGCGCCGGCGAGCTCGACGTGCGCATCGGCGGCCGCTACTCGCTCGAGGACGCGCGCCGGGCGCAGGAAGACCTTCAGGGGCGGCGCACCACCGGAAAGCTTCTGCTCATCCCCTCTCGGAGCTGATACGGTGGCGACCGTGCTGCGCCTGGGCTCCACGGACCTCCACGTCTTTCCGCTCTGTCTGGGGGGCAACGTCTTCGGCTGGACGGCCGACGAGGCGCAGTCCTTCGCGGTGCTCGACGCCTACGCGGCGGCGGGCGGCAACTTCGTGGACACCGCCGACGCGTACTCCGCGTGGGTCGAGGGCAACGTCGGCGGGGAGTCCGAGGCGATCATCGGGAAGTGGATGGCCTCGCGGGGGAACCGCGATCGGGTGATCGTCGCCACGAAGGTCGGTCGCAAGCCCGACCGGAAGGGCCTCTCCGCGGCCACCATCCGCGCCGCGGCGGACGAGTCGCTGCAGCGGCTCCAGACCGACTACATCGACCTGTACTACGCGCACGGCGACGACGACCCGAGCATGCCGCTCGAGGAGACGATGGGCGCCTTCGACGAGCTGGTTCGCGCCGGGAAGGTTCGCTACGTCGCGGCGTCCAACTACGGGGCGGCGCGACTGGAAGAGGCTCTCGACGTAAGCGAGCGCGACGGGCTCGCCGCGTACGTCGCGTTCCAGCCGCACTACAACCTGGTCGAACGGGCGAAGTACGAGGGCGAGCTCTCGGAGCTCTGCGCTCGCGCCGGCCTGCCCTGCCTCCCCTACTTCGCGCTCGCCCTGGGGTTCCTGACCGGTAAGTACCGCCCGGGCCGGGACGGGGTCGACAGTCCCCGAGCGCAGGGAGCGCGCGCCTACCTCGAGGCCGGAGGAGAGCGGGTGCTCGCCGCCCTCGACGAGGTCGCCGCCGCCCATGGAACGACTCAGGCGGCGGTCGCGCTGGCCTGGCTCCGCGCCCAGCCGACGGTCGCTACCCCGATCGCCAGCGCGCGCAGTGCGGATCAGCTCGCCGAGCTCCTGCCCATGGTGGAGCTCGAGCTGACGGCCGGGGAGCTCGACGCGCTCAGCATGGCGAGCGAGCCCGCGGCCGCCTGAGAGCCCACGCGTGTCTGCCGCGCTCCCCGGCGAGAACGCGATCCGCTTCGGCATCCACTCCGGCCAGCAGTACAGCGACCTCGGCGGCTACGTGCGGCTCTGGCAGCGCGCCGAGGAGCTCGGCCTCGAGTGGGCCTCGGTGTTCGACCACTTCCTGCCGATCTTCGCCGACCCGGATGGACCCTGCTTCGAGGGGACGACGCTGCTGGCCTCCATGGCCACGCGCACGTCGAGCATCCGCTGCGCGATCCTCGTCGCGGGCAACACCTACCGCCATCCGGCGGTGCTCGCCAACCTGGGCGCGACGATCGACCACGTCTCCGGCGGCCGCCTCGAGCTCGGTCTTGGGGGCGGCTGGTTCGAGCTCGAGCACGACCAGTACGGGATCCCCTTCCCGCCCGTGCGCGAGCGCCTGGAGCGGCTGCGCGAGGCCGCGACGATCGTCAAGAGCCTCTGGACCGAGGAGCGAACGACCTTCGAGGGCCGCTACTACACCCTGAAAGGAGCGCGCTGCGAGCCAAAGCCCCTTCAGGAGCCCCATCCCCCGCTGTGGATCGGCGGCGCCGGCGAGCGGGTCCTCCTGCGCATCGTGGCCGAGTCGGCCGACGGGTGGAACACGTTCCTCGGGCCGGAAGACGAGTACCGGCGCAAGCTCAACGCCCTCGCCCGGCACTGCGCGGACGTGGGACGCGACCCGGGCGAGATCCGCAAGTCGCTCGTCTTCCGGGCCGTGCTGGGGGAGAGCGAGCTTGAGGCCGAGGAGCGCCTGCGCGAGCGCGCCGGGGCGCTCCGCGCCGACCCGGAGGCGCTGCGGGCGGAGGGCGTCCAGCCCCTCACCCCCGAGCAGTGCGCGGAGCGGCTTCGCGGCTATGCCCGGCTCGGCGTGCGCGATTTCCTGCTCCAGGCCCGCGCTCCCGCCGACGAGCGAACGCTCGACCTGCTTGCGCGCGAGGTCGTCCCCGCCGTTCGCTAGAGAGCGACGATACGCGCCCTGCGCAGGCGTGACTGCGCGGCTCCCGTGGGACCGGTGTCACAGGCGCCGGTACGGGTTCGTCTGTCATCACGAGTAGACCGACGAAAGGAGATAGTCATGCGAGTCTTCCTCGCTGGCGCGACCGGGGCGATCGGCAGGCGCCTGGTTCCGCTGCTGGTCGCGAACGGCCACGAGGTCGTGGGCACGACCCGCTCTCCCGAGAAGGCGACCGCGTTGCGGGCCGAAGGGGCAGAGCCCGCGGTCGTCGACGCTCTCGACCGGGACGCGGTCGTGAGCTCGGTGCTGAAGGCCGAGCCGGAGGTGGTCGTGCACCAGGCCACGGCGCTCTCGTCCTTCGCCGGGAGCCTCCGTGATTTCGACCGCGAGTTCGAGGGCACGAACCGCCTGCGCACGACCGGGACGGACAACCTCCTGGCCGGCGCGCGCATGGCCCGCGCGCGGCGCGTCGTCGCGCAGAGCTTCACCGGCTGGCCCTACGCGCGGGAGGGCGGGCCGGTGAAGACCGAGGACGACCCGCTCGACCCGGCGCCTGCGGCGAGCATGCGCAGGTCGCACGAGGCCATCCGCTACCTCGAGGCGGCGGTCGCGGGCACGGAAGGGCTCGAAGGCGTCGTCCTGCGCTACGGCGGCTTCTACGGGCCCGGAACCTCTCTGGCAGAGGGCGGCCCGAGCCTCGAGCTGGTCCGCCGCCGGCGCTTGCCCGTGGTCGGCTCGGGAGCCGGGGTGTGGTCCTTCATCCACATCGACGACGCGGCGGAGGCCACGCTCGCCGCGATCGAGCGCGGCGCGGCCGGCGTCTACAACGTGGTGGACGATGACCCGGCGCCCGTCTCGGAGTGGCTTCCCTATCTGGCGCGGGCGATCGGCGCGAAACGGCCTCGACGCGTCCCGGTATGGCTCGGAAGGCTGGTCGCGGGGGAGGCGGCCGTCATGATGATGACCGAGGCCCGGGGCGCCTCGAACGCGAAGGCGAAGCGCGAGCTGGGCTGGCAGCTCGCGTACCCGAGCTGGCGCAAGGGCTTCGTCGCCGGTTTGGGCGACGGGGCCACAGGGAGGCGCCTGCCATCCGCTGCCTAGGCACGACAGCGGGCGGCTGGTCGATTGATCGATAATCGATCAATCGACTCCATATGCGGCCCTACGTACGGCATGGCCGTCCCAGTTACCAGCGCCGCAAGCGGCCGAATCGGGCGCTTGCGGCGGCGCGAACGCGACGTTGATCGGACTTCCGATCATCTAGGGGGCTGTCCGGGTCTTCGGACAGCCCCCTGGGTCAGCCGAGCGCGATGTCGAGGGCGAGGATGGCGAGGAAGGCGATGAAGAACGACGCGGCGAGCAGCGGCGTCTCGCCGGACGCCTCGCGCTCCCTGTGCGCTTCGACGAGGAGCTCCTCGCTCACGAGGTAGACGAGGACGGCGAGGGCGAACGCGAGGACGAGCTCGAACAGAAAGCCCGAGAGCGCGCCGAGGTAGTAGCCGGTGATGCCTCCCAGGACGAGGAACGCGGCGAGGACGCCCGGGCCGAGCGCGATGGCCCTCCTGCGGGCGCCGGCCGCGCGCAGCTCGATCGCCGTGGTCGAGCCCAGGAAGGCCATCTCGAGCGCGAACGCCGCTACGAGCACGAGTCCGCTTGACTGGGCGATCGCGAAGCCGATGCCCACGACGACGCCGTCGACGTACACGTCGATTCCCACCGTTGCGAGGAAGCCGGCGACTCGGCGCGGACCCTGGCGGGCGCCCGCCTCGATGCGGCGGCTCGCGCTCGACACGGCCAGCATGAGCGCCGCGCCGGCCGCGAAGCCGAGAACGACGGCGACGAGCCGTGCCTGCGCGACCACCTCGACGACGAGCTCGGCCGCGGCGGCGGCCAGGATCGCGCCTGCCGCAGCGTGGTGGAGCGCGCTTCGAACGGTGGCGCCGGGCTCGTGCGCGAGCGAGGCGGCCGCGCCCGCGAGCGCGACGCCGGCCGGTATCAGGAGGAAGCCGACGACCTCGGTGAGGGTTGGCATCGGCTAGTGCCGTGTCCGGGGAATACGGTGCGCCCGGGCGGCTGGACGCTGGCGCGTCTGGTTACACGCGACCTCGGTCGCGCCCGTGGTAACTCGACGCACCAGCGTAGGGCGCTCCTGCGTGTAACTCGACGCGCCAGCGTTCTTCTCGCTCGCCAGGATCATCACCCTATTCCCCGGAGACGCATCGGCACGGAAGGCCGTGGCGCAAAGGGCGCCGCTTCTGGCGCGGAGAGGCGATGATGCTCGACGCAGGTGAACGGCGTCGACGTCTTCGGATTCATCCCGGGCTACACCGAGGAGATCTACGAGCCTGGAAAGCAGCCGCTGCTGATCGTGCTCCTGAGCTTCCTGATCGCGTTCGCGGCCGTACGCACGTACACCCGGCTGGCGCGTACGAGGGGGTGGGGGAGCGGGAGCGTCGGCGGCGTCCACCTCCACCACGACGTTCCCGGCCTGATCCTGGCGCTCATCGGCGGGTTCCTCGCCTACACGCCGGCCGGCGACAACGGCTGGGTGCAGCTGTTCGGCGCGATCCTCTTCGGCGTCGGCGCGGCGCTCGTCCTGGACGAGTTCGCCCTTATCTTCCACATGGAGGACGTCTACTGGTCGCAGGAAGGGCGCACCTCCGTCAACGCGGCGATCACAGGCGCCATCGTCGCCGGCTTGCTCCTCGTCGTCTCCGCACCCTTCGGAATCGACGGCCGCCACGCCGGCGAGCCCGGCTACATCCTGTTCCTCATCGTCGCCGCCAACGTCGTCTTCGCGCTCGTCACCTTCCTGAAGGGGAAGCCCTTCACGGGAGCCGCCGGCATCGTGCTGCCGCTCGTGGCCTGGGTCGGCGCCGCACGGCTTGCCCGCCCCTCCTCGCCGTGGGCGCGCTGGTTCTACCGGCCAAAAGGGACTGGCGAGCGGCGCGACCGGCTGCGCGCGCGGAAGCTGGCGCGGGCGAGGCGGCGGGCCGAGAGTGGCTTCGGTCTCCGTTTCAGCCGCTGGCTCGTCGATCTCGTCGGAGGGAAGCCGACGCCGCCGCCCCTGCCTCGCTTCGACGTGAGCGAGGGGGTGACGCAGCTGCAGGAGGGCGTCCGCGACCTGTCGACCTCGCTCGGTCGAGGCGCCGACCCCGACGATCGGGACGATCGCTGAGCGTGGCCGCCCGACTCGCTCTCCCGCCCGCAAGGCGGCACCGGGGAACCGACTTGAGCACCCTTCCCGAGCCGAGAGGGCGTCGGGAGGGGGTAGGCAGGTTTCGGAGGAGCCCTGGCGTCGATGACGTTTCTCGTCGATCCGGCCGACCTTCCGCCGGCGGACCGCTTCAGGCTGTGGGAGGACGCCTCGTGGAACCTCCTGTCCGCGCTGCGGATGCGGCGTCTCGCGGGCGGGCCGTTCCGGGGCAGGATGTCCGGATACCAGCTCGGCGCGGTGAAGGTGTTCCACATGGCCGGCGACCGGTCCACGGCCTGCGCACCCGGGAAGCGATCGCCGTGCGCGATCCCGAGTACCTCGAGCTGAGCGTCCATCGTCGAGGACGACGCCTCGTCATGCAGGACGGCCGCTCGGCGCCGATGGGCCCGGGAGCAAGAACCGCCCAGCCGATGAGCGTACTCTTCGTTCCGAGGTTCGCCCGCGTGCGACTTCGGGGTCGGCGAGGGGGAAGTCACATGCCCAGAGGAGGAAGGATGAGCGCAGCCCAGACAAGCCGGATGCACGGTGACGTGCTGCTCGTGGGCAGCATGCCCTACGACGACGTCGAGCAGGTGTTCCGGGCGGCAGGCCCGGCGCTCGGAGGCCACGCGGCCTGTCTGCCGGACGGCGAGGTGGGCGTGCGCACGAACTGGGTGGGAGCGCTTCCGGTGCTCGTGTTCGGGTCGCATCCGGCGCTCGAGGAGACGGTCGCTCCGCCCGGCCACGAGCTCGTCCAGCCTCCCAGGGACGATCCGGCGCGCCCGCCGATGGAGGAGCTGCCGCCCTTCTGGGCGTTCCGCGTCAAGCCGGGCGCCGAGATCCGGTTCGACGATCTGCACTACGGACGCTTCGCGAAGGAGTCCTACGAGATCTTCCGCCGACTGCGCGACGAGGGCGTGATCGAGCAGGGCGTTCGCTTCCAGGTCTGCCTGCCCGCCCCCAACAGCGCCATCTACGGGTTCTTCGACGATCCGAGTCAATGGCCGGCGCTGTGCCGCGCCTACCAGGAGGGGATCGATCGCGAGATCGAGCGGATGCTCGAGACGATCCCGGCCGGCGACCTCGTGATCCAGTACGACCTCGCGTTGGAGCTCGTCGACCTGGCCATGGGCGAGCGGAACTTCTTCGCGTTCTGGCCGAGGCGTACCCTCGAGGAGAAGATCGAGAGCCACGCGGAGCAGATCGAGCGCATGTGGCAGGCGGTCCCGGAGGAGACGCTGCTCGGCTACCACTGGTGCTACGGCACGTGGGGCGGCTGGCCGATGACCGCGATGGACGATCTCGCGCTGTGCGTGCGCATGTCCAACGAGGGCGTGCGCCGGACCGGGCGGCGGCTCGACTACGTCCACATGCCGGTCGTCCGCAAGCCCGGCGAGCGCTTCTTCGCGCCGCTCGACGACCTCGACATCGGCGACACGAGGGTCTTCCTCGGCATCGTGCACCACACGGGCGGCATCGACGAGTTCCGCCGGCGGATGGAGCTCGCCCGCCGTCACCTGCCCGACTTCGGCATCGCCGGGGTCTGCGGCTACGGTCGCGTTCCGCCCGAGGAGCTTCCGGACGTGCTGCGTGCCCACACGGACTGCGCCGCCGAGCTCGCCCGGTCCGGGGCCTCCTCCGCCTGAGCGCCGGTGCAGTCGAGCTCCCACGCCGCCGCGCCGGCGGGAAGCGCGGCGCCTGCGCGTACCGCGCTGCCGGTCGTGCGAGACTTTGCGCCGCCGCTCGCGAGCCGGCTCGGGCGGCGCGACGACACGACTGGAGGAGCGATGCGCGGATTCGTCACAGACCCTTCGTCGCCGGGCGGTCTCCGGCTCGCCGACGACCTTCCCGAGCGCGAGCCTGCCGCAAGCGAGTGCGTCATCGAGGTACGCGCGCTCAGCGTGAATCGCGGCGAGCTCTTCTCCGTGCAGCGGAACCCCGACCGCTGGCGGCCGGGGCAGGACGTGGCCGGGGTGGTCCTGCGCGCGGCCGCCGACGGGAGCGGCCCGCGGGCGGGTGCCAGGGTCGTCGGCATCGCACCTCGAGCAGGGTGGGCCGAGCGCGTTCCCGTCGAGAGCCTCCATGCGGCGACGCTGCCGGACTCGGTGACGTTCGAGCAGGCGGCGACGCTCCCCATCGCGGGTCTCACCGCCCTGCGCGCGCTGCGGGTCGGCGGGCCGCTCCTCGGCCGCCCAGTGCTCGTGACAGGCGCGACCGGCGGGGTTGGCCAGTTCGCCGTGCAGCTCGCCGTCGCCGCCGGCGCCCAGGTGACGGCGCACGTCAGCGGGCCAGAGCGCGAGGAGGAGGCCCGTGGCCTGGGAGCGCACGAGGTGGTGTGGGCGCTCGCCGACGAGGCTCTCGGCCCCTTCGAGCTGGCGCTTGACGGCGTCGGCGGGTCGGTTCTCCGCGACGCGGTCCACCGCCTTGCGCCCGGCGCGACGGCGGCGACGTACGGGACGCTCGACGGGCCCGCCGAGCTCACGCTCGCCGACTTCAGCCGGGCTCGCGGGGCGAAGGTCATGGGCTTCTTCCACAACCTCCCCGAGGAGGAGAAGGGAGCCGACCTGGCCACGCTGGCGGGCCTCGTCGCCGACGGGCGTCTCAGCCCGCGCGTGAGCCTCGTCCGCGACTGGACCGAGACCCCGGGCGTGCTCGATGCGCTGAGGAGCCGTCAGGTCCGAGGCAAGGTCGTTCTCACGCTGGGCTGACGAGGCGGCCGGGACGGCCGGTCAGTCGACCGGCTCCGCCTGGACGGCGTGCGCCGTGAGCAACTCGATCGGGATCACGTCGAGAGCGCGCGCATGGGTCGAGCCGAGGACGACGGCCGGGGCACAGCCGGCCCGGTAGGCCTCGAGCCAGCGGGACGCGCAGACGCACCACCGGTCGCCGGGCGAGAGTCCTGGAAAGCCCCACCCCGGTCGCGGGGTCGAGAGGTCGTTGCCAGCGAGCACGCTGAACTCGAGGAACTCCGGGGTCATGATCGCGCAGACCGTGTGGCTCCCGACGTCCGCCGGCTCCGTCGCGCAGCAGCCGTCCCGGTAGAAGCCCGTCATCGGGTCGCTGGAGCAGGGCTGAAGCGATCCGCCGACGACGTTGACGTCGGGCTCGCGGGTCACGCCGCCACTCTACCGAGCGGCCGGCGGTGCGAGCCATTCGGATCACTGGCAGCTCCTCGGACGAGCCGGCCGTCTGGCCACAGTCGCCGCCGCTACCGGGGCCGGCCTGACGTAACGAGCTCAGGCTCCTTCTCGGGTACGGCGTTCGCGGGGACGTTCCGGCCGGAACTCGCGTCTGCAGCCGCTCGTGCAATCCCGCTCGGGCGATCCTCCGCGGGCTCCTCTCCTTGCCGCACGCCCACCTCTCTGGGATGATTGGCTCGGCCTGGGGAACCGCTCACCTGGGGAACTCTCACCGGAGGAGACGAGATGAACCGGACGGCAATCGCTGCTGTCGCTCTCACCGTCGGAATCGTCGTCGGGGCGTGTCTCTCGCTCCTCCTGCGGACGGATTCCTCCTCGGCGGTGCCGGCCGCTTCGAGAGCCTCGGCGTTCGCGCCGCGATGTCCCGCGCCGACCCGTACGGCCGACGGCAACTTCCGGCCGCTCTTCTGCCGAATCGTCAACCCACGCGCCGTGCGCTTCTATCGGAGGCTCTTCCCGCGGCTGTTCGCGCTGGGCCCGAACGCGTCAGCGGGCCAGGTCGAGGCTGCCTTCCGCGGCGCTCGCGCAACGACGCCTCAGATCTGCTCCGCGTACCGCCTCTGGTCGTACCGCTGGCACTGGAAGTTCGCGACGGACCCGACGACGACGGCAACAGGCGGCCAGGGCTGCTCGGCCTCCTGAGGCCGCCTGTTCTGGCGCTCGGGGCGCTCGCGCTCGCGGTGCTCCTGCTCACGGCCGCCTGCGGGGACGGTGGCGATGAGGCCGCCTCGACCACCGCGCAGGCAGCGACCACCCGGGAGGCCGCGACTGAGGAGACGGTTCCAGACATCGAGGGCGACGCGGAAACCGGCGCCGCCGTCTGGGGCGAAGCCGGCTGCGGCTCGTGCCACACCCTCGCGGCCGCAGGGTCGACGGGAACCACGGGTCCGAACCTCGACGAGGTCGCGCCGAGCTTCGAGCAGGTGGTGGAGCAAGTCACGAACGGCAGTGGCGGCATGCCGGCCTTCGAGGGCACGCTGACGGAGCTGCAGATCCTCGATGTCGCGGCCTTCGTCGTCGAGTCGACGCAAGGCTGAGCGCGAGGCTGCGGGCGACCGCTCAGGGCTCCGGCCGGCGGAGCTTCGCGTCGAGCTCGATCGCGGCTCGCTCGAACCTCTCGGCCTCCTCCCTGCACACCTCGACGATCAACCGAAGGACGTCGGGCTCGATCGGTGCGGCGGGATCATGGCCCGGCTTATGGCCCTGGCCGAGCAGTCCGGCGTGTGCAAAGGGAACGATGTGGTGCTTGGCGTAGCCGCTGTTCCCTGGGTCGGCGTCGAGCGCGTCGCAGTGAATGCGCACGGCTCTTCGCCGCGGGGATACTCGGTCGCCTCGGAGTCCACCTTTCCGATGGTCGGTGGAGGCTGCGCCCGCTTCGCCGGCTGCTCGGGCGCAACAGATGGGACCTGACCCCTGTTGCACGCGGCACCGTCGCGATCATGGTCGACCGCAGGGGAGACGCGCCGTCGCCATCCGGGGGCCGTCGGCCGCGGCGTGTCAGGCCTGCGCCAGCGAAGCCGCGACGGCCTCGCGAGCCTGCCGCCACCCGGTCGCTCCGTCGACGAAGGTGCGAACCTGGGTGTCCGAGAATGGCGCGAACGGCATCTCGGCCATCATCCGGTGAAGCTCGGCCTCGTCCTTGACGTCCACGATGCCGAAGCCTCCGCCTCCAGGGAAGATCCCGAATGCTTCGAGCTTGTCCTCGTAGCGCTGCTGCCAGGCCTCACCCCGGTCGATGAGGCTCATGATCATGTCCGGCGGCGGAGGCACCTTGGGTGTTGCGACAACGAGGAATCTCATGGCAATCTCCTCTCGGTAGCCCAGAGACAACTCTCCCACAGTGGGTGGGCTCTTTCAAATGGCGGCGGCTACACGCTTGCGTTACGAGCTGTGCGGGCAGTATCCCGCGCATATCTCTGCGCCGCCTCGCGCTCCTCGAGGCCTTCCTCCCACTTCGCCCTCACCGGTTGCGGGGCGTCGTGGGATGCCGCCGCGACGGCAGACACCGTTACGCTGCGCGACGCTTCTCGCCAGATCAGGCAACACGCGCCAGATCAGGTGACCACGCGGACGCACGCTGCCGGGGCTCATGGTCGGCCTGGGCGTCGTCGTCGCCGTAGCGCTCCGGCGGAGCCGTTCCTCGGGCAGGTTCGTTTCCTTGCCGAGGTGCACGAGGGTGCCGGGCGCGATCAGTACGCGGCTGCCCTACGAGGTGAAAAGAGCAAAGAGAGCGGGCGGCTCGTTGCCGGGCCGCCCGCTCTCAGGTTCGCTCAGACCTCTACGCGGCAGCCGCGGTAGCTCGCTT
>CAZCIJ010000044.1:14329-15425 GCA_964498265.1 uncultured Gaiellales bacterium
TTGACGTCCTCGGTGGTCAGCGCCTGACCGCCGATCGCCCACGAGCCGCTGGGCGTCTCGGTTACGACAGTGTGCGTGGCCGGGCGCAGGGCCTCCCCTTCGACGGCGATCACCGCCTCCGAGACGCGCTCGACGAGCTCGCGCTGCTCCTCCGGTGTGAAGACACCTTCGATCACCTTGATGTCGATGAACGGCATGACTCCTCCTTTGGTAATAGCACGATCGTTCGTGTTAATTCGGAGTATACGACCGTTCGTGCTATCTTGTCAAGTATGAATGCGGATTCGACGACAACCCAGGCGCGCCGCCCGCGAGCAGACGGCGAACGCAGCCGCCAAACGATCCTCCGCGCCGCCGCCAACCTCGCCACCATCGACGGTCTCGAAGGCGTCTCGATCGGCCACCTCGCCGCGCACATCGGCATGAGCAAGAGCGGGCTCTACGCGCACTTCGGCTCCAAGGAGGAACTGCAGCTCGCGACCGTCGAGACCGCCCGCGTAATCTTCGACGCAGAGGTCGTCGAACCAACGCAGACGATCGCCGATCCGCTCGAACGACTGCGCGCGCTCTGCGACCGCTTCCTGTCCCACCTCGAGCGCCGCGTCTTCCCAGGCGGCTGCTTCTTCGCGTCCGTTGCCGCCGAGTTCGACACGCATCCCGGATCCGTCAAGGACAAGATCGCTTCGATCCAGCAGTACTGGATCGGGCTCCTCGAGCAGCTCATCCGCGAAGCACAGGCGGCAGGCTCACTCGACGTCACCGAAGATCCATCGCAACTCGCGTTCGAGCTCGACGCGTACCTCCTCATGGGCAACACCACGTTCGTCCTCCACGACGACCCCGCCTACCTCGGCCAAGCACGCGCGGCAATCGCCAATCGCCTTGCGCGCGCCGCTTAGCGGCTGATTCGGCCTGGGCGGAGTGGGCGGACGTGTTCGCGGACGTGCTCGAGCGCGTGTTGCAGAGCTGCGAGGTCGGTCGGGTCGAGGTGTTGCGCGAAGTGCTCCTGGATGCCGCGGCGGTGGACTGTGCGCGAGTCGTGGAGGGCTTCGAGCCCTTCCGGGGTGATGACGACCTTGACGACGCGGCGGTCGTC
>CAZCIJ010000045.1:0-14776 GCA_964498265.1 uncultured Gaiellales bacterium
GTCAGGTCGCCCACCGCGGCGGGCCTAGCCTTTCGGTGCTCTCCTGCGCCCTTCTGTCCTCCAACTCGTGCGCCCACCGGGAGTCTGAGGCTCGGCATCCAGATGCGCATCCCCCCAGCGAGTGACCAGCGTACGACCGCCGCACCATGTCCGGCCAACGTGGTTCGGTACCTGCCCTATGTCGGGACTGACCTACTGCCGGCAGCCATCGCAGAGGTAGTTGACATGCTTCGCACGGCTGCCGAGCAGAACAAAGCCGCCGGACGCGACTCAGTTCTGAACGCGTGCGCTGGGAGGTCGTCGCGGCCGAGCGCCCATTCTGTCGCCTGGTCTGCCCCCCGGCACCGGAACCGGAACGGGGGTTCCGGCTTGTCTACCCTTTCTGCCGCTTTCGCCCCCTCGTCCCACTACGCACCCCACCGGGTTGCGGGGCGTCCGGGTGTGTGCCTACACTCTCTCGGCGATGCCGATCTACGAGTTCGTGTGCATGACCTGCGAGAGCCACTTCGAGGAGCTCGTTCGCTTGAACGACCCCGATCCCGCCTGCCCCGACTGCGGCGCGCAGCGGGTGGCTCGCCAGCTGTCCGTGTTCGCGTCTCACGGCACCGCCGAGCAGCCGAGCTTCGGCGGACCTTCCGTTGGAGGCGGCGGCTGTTGCGGCGGGAGCTGTGGTTGCGGCCACTGACGAGCTGACCAGAGAGAGCGAGTTCGCAGCGCTCGCGGCGGAAGCCTCCGCTTGCACGCGCTGCCGGCTCGCGCAGGGCAGGACCCAGGTCGTCTTCGGCGTCGGAAACCCGCGCGCCGACCTCCTGTTCGTCGGCGAGGCGCCCGGCTTCCACGAGGACCAGCAGGGCTACCCGTTCGTCGGGCAGGCCGGGAAGCTGCTCGACAACCTGCTCGCGGGGATCGGCCTGTCCAGGAACGACGTGTACATCGCGAACACCCTGATGTGCCGCCCCCCGGGAAACCGGGATCCGATGCAGGACGAGATCGAGGCGTGCGAGCCGTACCTGTTCCGGAAGATCGCGCTCATCGAGCCGCGCATGATCGCAACGCTCGGAAACTTCGCCACCAAGCTTCTCTCGGGTAAGCAGCATGGCATCACGCGCGTGCACGGCCAGGCCCAGCCGGCTCAGGTGGGCGGGCTCGCCGTCACGCTCTACCCGCTCTACCATCCGGCCGCCGCGCTCTACACCCCGGCCATGCTGCGCACGCTCGAGGAGGACTTTGCGCGCATCCCGGCGCTCCTCGCCGGCCCGCTGCCGTCCGTCGCGGCAGAGGCCTTGCCCTTGCCTGGGGAATCTCCGGCACCGGCGGCGCCGCCGTCCGCACCCTCGCCGCCGCAAGAGCAGCTCGGCCTCTTCTAGCCAGGCGGCTCGACTACTCTGGAGGCAATGGAGGTCGTGTCCTCCTCGCCCGAGGAGACGGAGCGCATCGCCGCCGCGCTCGCCGCAGAGCTCGCGCCCGGGGACACGGTCCTCGTCGCGGGCGAGCTGGGAGCGGGGAAGACGACGTTCGTGCGCGGCGCTTGCCGCGCGCTCGGCGTGACCGGAGCCGTGACCAGCCCGACCTTCACGATCGGTCACCGCTACGCCGGGCGCGTGGCCGTATCGCACCTCGATCTCTACCGCTTCGAGGGCATGTCGGAGGCGGAGTGGGGAGACCTCGAGCCGTACTTCGAGGATGCCGTCGCCTTCGTGGAGTGGCCCGAAGCCGGTGCCGGATCCCTGCCGGACGCTCGGCTCGTGGTCACCCTGAGGACGCTCGAGACGCCCGATCAGCGGCAGATCACCCTCGAGAGCCCCGACCGGTCGATCGACCTCGATGCCGCGCTCGATGCTCACGCTCGCGTTTGACACGGCCACGAGCGCGGCGACGGTGGCGCTCCTGCAGGGAGGTCAGCCGCTCGGGGAGCGGCTGACCTCCGCGAAGACGCTGCTCCAAGCGGTCGAGGAGCTGCTCGAGGAGGCGGAGGCCCCTACTGCGCAGATCGGCGCGCTCGTCGTCGGGCGGGGCCCCGGAAGCTACACCAGCTTGCGCATGGGGCTCGTGACGGCTCGCGCGCTCGCCTTCTCTCTGCGGGCTCCCGTGGCCGGAGTGACCACGCTCGCGGCGCTGCAGGAGGGCGCGCCGGATGCGCTGCCCGTGATCGACGCGCGGCGACGCGAGGTCTTCACGCTCGACGGCGAGCCGGTCTGCGTCCGTCCCGAGCGCCTGCAGCTCGAGGCGGACCGTCTCTGCGTGGGGGACGGCGCGGTCCGCTACCGGACCGTCCTCGAGGCGGCGGGAGCGGTCGTTCCCCCGGACGACGATCCGCGTCATGTCCCCTGGGCGCGTCACCATGCGCGCCTGGCGTCCGAGTTCGGGCCGGCCGAGCTCGTCGAGCCGCTCTACCTCAGGCTGCCCGACGCCGACCGAGCGCTCTCGAAGGCATGATCGAGATTCGCCGCCTCACACCTACGGATCTGGGCGAGATCGAGCGGATCGAGCGCGTCGCCTACCCGACGCCCTGGTCGCGATCGATGTTCGCCAGCGAGCTCGCCAAGCCCTCGTCGCTCTGCGTCGGCGCCGTCGACACCGAGCGCAGGGGCGCGCTCGTCGGCTACCTGATCGTGTCGCGCTACGTCGACGCGTGGCACATCATGAACGTCGCAATCGACGAGCCCTACCGGCGGCAGGGAATCGCCAAGCGTCTCCTGGACGAGCTCTTCGCCTCGACCGCGGGCGACACCATGCGGGGCTACACGCTCGAGGTCCGCATCTCGAACCAGCGCGCCATCGCGCTCTACGAGCACGCAGGGTTCCGCATCACGGGCATCAGGCGCGCGTACTACACGGACAACCGCGAGGACGCCTACGTGATGTGGAAGGACCCGATCCGGGAGTACTCGGCCGCGGCGGCAGCCGAGCACTAGCGCCGCGGAGGGGAGCGCCCCAGTGATCCTCGGTATCGAGACCTCCTGCGACGAGACCGCCGCCGCCTGCGTCGGCCTCGACGGGAGCATCGGGTCGAACGTCGTCTCCTCGCAGGCGGCGCTCCACGCTCGCTACGGCGGCGTCGTGCCCGAGGTCGCCTCGCGGCGGCACCTCGAGCTCGCCGTTCCAGTCGTGCGGGAAGCGCTCGCACACGCCGATGCGAGCCTCGACGACATCGAGGCCGTCGCCGTCACCTCCGGGCCGGGGCTGATCGGTGCGCTGCTCGTCGGACTGTCGGCAGCGAAGGCGATCGCGTGGTCACGGCGCCTGCCGCTCACGCCCGTCGACCATCTGCACGGGCACGTGGCCTCGCTCTACCTCGAGCCCGAGCCCGTCGAGCCACCGTTCGCCTGCCTGCTCGCGAGCGGCGGGCACACGCTCATCCTCGACGTGCGCGACCGCGCGACCTATCGGGTCGTCGGGACGACGCTCGACGACGCGGCGGGGGAGGCGTTCGACAAGGGAGCTCGCCTGCTCGGCCTCGGCTACCCGGGCGGGGCCGCCGTCGACCGGCTCGCGCGCGAGGGCGACCCGGACGCCTTCCGCTTTCCCGTCGCAAGCGTGTCGGGCCTCGACTTCTCGTTCTCGGGAGTCAAGACGGCGCTCCTCTACGCCGTCCGCGGGCTCGGCGCCGGCGAGCTCGAGCGGCGGCGAGCCGATCTCGCGGCGAGCTACCAGCGGGCGATCGTCCAGGCGCTCGTCGGTCGCGCGCTCGCGGCCGTCGAGGAGCTGGGAGCGCCGCGGCTGGCCGTCGTCGGAGGGGTGGCCGCCAACAGCGAGCTCCGTTCCCGGCTCGCGGCCGAGGGGGCGGTGTTCGCGCCTCTTGCGCTCTGCACCGACAACGCCGCGATGATCGCGTCTGCCGCTCGATTTACGCATGCGATCACGTGGCCTGACTATCTTGCCCTGGATGCGTACGCCTCCGCGCCGTAGCCTGCTCGCGGCGGGCATCCTCGCAGCCGGAGCGGCGGCTCTCGCCTTCGCGGCGCTCGCGCTTGCCTCCGAGGCTCCGGTCCCTCCCGAGCGCTGGCGCAGCGCCTTCGACTCACGCGCTGACGTCGACGTCGGGGGGCGCTTGATCGTCGTCCTCGCCGCCGAGTCCCTGGCCGACCGGGTCCGTGCGAACGGCAAGCTGCCGCCGCCCGCGATGCAGCGGCGACTCGTGCGCAGAGCGGAGAGGTTCCAGCGCCGCCTGCTTTCCGAGCTGCGCGACCAGGGCGTCGTCATTCGCCCCGAGCACACGTACACGCGCACGTTCAACGGCTTCTCGGCTGTGCTCGGGGCGCGCGCGCTCGCCGCGCTCGAGCGCTCTCCGGGGGTGGTCGGCGTCTACCCGGTGCGGGCGGTCCACCCGGCCACGGTCACCGAGGTTGCGATCACGGAGGCCGAGCTCGGGGAGGACAGCGGTCGTCATCCGGCGATCGGCCTTCCAGGCCGCGACGGGACCGGCGTGACGATCGCCGTGCTCGACACCGGCGTGGACGCCAGGCACCCGGCCCTGAGCGGGCACGTCCTGCCCGGCATCGACCTCGTCGCGGGCGGCGGCGACGGCTCGCGGCCGGAGAGTCACGGCACGCGCATGGCCGGGCTGCTCGTGGGCCGCGCGCCGCTCCGGGGGGTCGCGCCCGGCGCGGTCGTGCTCCCGATCCGAGTCCTCGGGCCGAGCTTCACCCGCGACGGTGTGGCCTATGCGGGGCGCAGCGACGTGCTGCTCGAAGGATTCGAGCGGGCCGTCGACCCCGACGGCGACGGCGACCTGGTGGATGCGGCAGACGTCGCGCTTGCCGCCGTCGTCGAGCCGTATGCCTCCTTCGCCGACAGCCCTGAGGCCCGTGCCGTGGCGGGGACCCTCCGGCTCGGCACGCTCGTCGTCGCGGCCGCCGGGAACGACGGCGCAGGGTCGGTCGGGAGCGGCACGATCGGCGCCCCGGGCGGCGCGCCGGCCGCGCTCACGGTCGGCGCCGTCGACACGCGAGACGAGAACCAGTCGGTGCAGGTCACGCTGACCGCCGGTGGGCGGCGACTGCTCGCCGGCCCGGCGAGGGTTCTCGGCGCCCTCGCCCCGGCCGAGGGCTCGACGCTTGCGGGAAGCGAGGTCGCGGTGATCCCGGCCGACGGCAGCGCGCTCGTCCCGCGCGTGCGGGAGGCCGCCTCCGGCGGTGCGCGGGCGGTGCTCGTCTACGGCTCCGGACTTCCGGCGGGCGCTCTCGATCTCGAGGAATCGTCCGCGGTCCCGGTGCTCGCCGTCGCCATCGGCCCCGGCGAGCGCGCACGCGCGAGCCTCGAGGCCGGCGTCGACGTCTCGGTCTCGTTCGGGGCCGTGACGTCGAGCGACAACGCCTCCGCCGGGCACGTGGCTCCCTTCTCCTCGCGCGGTCCGGCCGTGGACGGCGGCCTCAAGCCCGATCTCGTGGCTCCGGGCGTGGGCCTCGTCACGGCGGACGCCGGCTCGGACGAGGATGGCCTGCGCTTTGCCACCGTGACGGGCTCGAGCGCGGCGGCCGCGACCGTCGCCGGCGCCGCCGCGCTTCTGGCAGAGGCGCGGCCCAAGCTCGACGCCGGAGCGCTGCGAAGCGCGCTCGTCGGCGCCGGGAGACCGGTCGAAGGAGTGACGGACGTCGCCGCGCACGGGGCGGGGCTCGTCGACGTCGAGGCGGCGGCCGGCGCGGCGCTTGCCGCCGAGCCGGCGACGCTCTCCGCGACGGCCGGACCGGGCGCGAGGTCGCTCGTGACCCTGGAGCTGCGCAACCTGTCGACGCGCCCGCTCGGCGTCGAGCTCGCGCTCGAGCCGGACGCCGGCTCCGATCTCTCGCTGGCAGGGGGCCTCGAGCAGCTGACCGTGCGGGCGGGCGCGCGCCGGGCGATCGAGCTCGAGCTGTCCCTCCCGCGCGCCGCGGCGGCTGGCGCGGGGATGGTCGTCGTCTCGAGCGGCGGGACCGAGCTCACCCGCGTCCCGGTCATCGTGACCAGGCCGAGCTCTTCCCGGGAGCTCGTCGGCGTTCTCGACCTCTCTGCCGACGCCTTCCGGCCGTCGGACGCCTCGCCTGCCGTGCTGACGTTCCGGGCCGGCATCGCCGAGCGGGATGGGGAGGGCCTCGCGATCGAGCCCGTCGCGCTCCTGGAGGTGGAGCTGCTGAACGCTCGCGGCAGGCGCCTGGGCGTCCTCGCACGCCTGCGGGATCTCCTTCCCGGACGGTACTCGCTGGGGCTGACGGGGCGGGGACCGAGCGGATCCCCGCTGCCGCCCGGACGGTACTCGGTCCGCCTCACGGCTGAGCCGGCAAGCGTCGGCGAGGGCGCGGCCTCCCGCCCCTCGACCGCCACCGTGCCGTTCCGCATCGTGCGCCCGTGACGCGGACGGTCAGGCTCTACGGTGCGCACGACTGCCATCTCTGCGAGAACGCGCGCCGGGTGATCGAGCGCGTGCGGGCCGACGAGCTCTTCGTCCTCGAGGAGGTCGACATCACCGGCGATCCCGAGCTCGAGCGACGCTACCGGGAGCGGATCCCCGTCGTGCTCGTGGACGGGGAGGAGGCGTTCACGTACGTCGTCCACCCGGACGCGCTGCGTCGGAGGCTAGAGGCTTGACGTGAAATACCCGCACGCCTGGCTGGGGGCGTGCGTCGACCACGCCCCTTGATGCACGCCCTCCCCAGACGCACGCCTATTTCACGTCAAGCCTCTGGGCCGTCCCGCACCGCGCTGGTAGGCGCACGAAGTCTCCCGCCGAGCGAGCCGGGCCGAAGCTCGACCGCTCATTCCATGCGCGATCAGACGGTTCGTTATGCTGTTACAAGCGATGGCACTCGACACGCAGCTCGCGGGCGTCGCCCGCGCGAATGACCGGCTGACCGTCGGCGTCGCCGCGCGTCTCTCCCGCTACCTCCAGGTTTTGACGCAGGCCAAGAAGGACGGGCGCGACAGGATCTCCTCGCAGGAGATCAGCGAGTACACGAACATCAACGCGACGCAGATCCGCCGCGACCTCTCCGGGTTCGGCAAGTTCGGCAAGCGCGGCGTCGGCTACTCGATCGACATCCTCCTCGGCGAGATCCGCAAGATCCTGCGAACCCAGGGTCAGCACAACATCGCCCTCTTCGGCGCCGGGCGGCTCGGACAGGCGATCGCGGACTCCACCGTCTTCGCCGACCACGGCTTCAACATCACCGCCGTGTTCGACGTCGACCCCGCCAAGGTCGGCACCCGTATCGGGAAGTCGGTCGTCCACGACTACTCGGAGCTCAAGGACGTCATTCGGGACAAGAACGTCATCGTGGGCGTGCTCGCCGTTCCCCCTTCGGCGGCCCAGACGGTGACGAACGATCTCGTCGACGCCGGGGTCAAGATCGTGTTCAACTACTCCGAGGCGCTCCTGAACGTGCCCCCGGACGTGACGGTGCACACGACGAACCCGGCCGCCGAGCTCCTCTACGCGCTGTACTTCTACCTCACCTAGACCCGAGCGTCAGGCGCCCCCGCTGCCGCGCGGGCTAGTCGCGACGCCCGGCCAAGACCGCCGATAGCGTCCGCGGGCGATTCCGCTCGCGGAACGCCTGGCCCCAACGACCTCCCCCGAGCCGCTGGGTGTGCCCCGAGTGGTACGCTCAGAGTTGCCGAGGGGCAGTACCCCGAAACGGCGTCATCGTCAGTCCGGCCGCTGGTTTGGCCCGGTGGCGCCGGCCACGGGTTGGTGGCGGGAGAGACCCTCGCCGACCAACGACCGAGGTTGACGAGGGGGTGCTGTTCAATGGAGCTGGAGCCGTGGGCATGGGTGGCGTTCGGGGCGTTCGTCGTCGCCATGCTCGGGATCGACCTGGCTGGGTTCGGGAGGCGCGGACAGGAGGTACCGTTGCGACGGGCAGTGGCCTGGAGCGTCTTCTGGACCGCTCTGGGAGTCGCGTTCGCCGGCTTCCTTTGGCTGTGGCAAGGCCAGGCGCCGGCCGGCGAGTACCTGGCTGGGTTCCTGATCGAGAAGTCGCTCTCGATCGACAACCTGTTCGTGTTCGCGCTTGTGTTCGGCTACTTCGCCGTGCCGGCCGCCTTCCAGCGGCGGGTGATCTTCTGGGGCATCGTCGGAGCGATCCTCCTGCGCGGCGTGTTCATCCTCGCTGGGGCGGCGCTGCTCGATGCGTTCCACTACATGATCTACCTCTTCGGCGCCTTCCTCATCCTCACCGGTGCGCGGATGGCCCGCCACTCGCAGGTCGAGATCCACCCGGAGCGCAACCCGGTGCTCAAGCTCATCAGGCGCGTGCTGCCGATGACCGCCGACTACCACGGCGACTCGTTCATCGTGCGCACGGGCGGCCGTCGCCGCGCGACACCGATGGTAGCGGCGCTCGCTCTCGTGGCGACGTTCGACGTCGTCTTCGCCGTCGACTCGATCCCCGCCATCTTCGCGGTCACCAGGGAGACGTTCATCGTCTACGCGGCCAACGCGTTCTCGCTGCTCGGCCTCGCGTCTCTCTACTTCGTTCTCGCGGGGATGATCGGCCGGTTCCGCTACCTCAACGTCGGCTTGGCGGCCGTGCTGACCTTCGTCGGCGCGAAGATGGTCCTCGCCGATGTCTACGAGATCCCGACGTACGTATCGCTGGGCGTCATCGTCCTTACGCTCGGAGCAGCCGTCGGAGCCTCGCTCCTGCACCCGGCCGGCCAGGAGCCGGAGCCGAAACCGCCGTCCGACGAAAGGCGAGGGCCACGCTCTGCCCCGGCTCGTGCGGAGGGAGGGCTGTGATGTTCCTCGCCGGCGTCATCGTCACCGCGCTCGCGGTGCTCGGAGCCGAGACCGCGCTCGCGTTGCACGTCGCAGGCCAGCTGCGGCGTTCGAACCTCACGCTGCTCGTTCTCTCCCTCGTGCTCGCGACCGGACTGCTCCTCATCGCGTGGTGAACTCTCGTGCGCCGGGCTCGAGCTCGGTCAACATCCGGGCGTGCACGAGGCCGGAGGCTGCATGAGGACGGGCGCGGGCGTACGTGACAGCCGGACGACCAGGGGGCGTCGCCGGTGAGCCCTGTGCTCGCGGCGACTCCGGTCGGCGACGTCCTGCTCGACCTCTTCGTCGTGCTGCTCGCGGCGAAGGCGGGCGACGAGCTGTTCAAGCGCATCGGCCAGCCGGCGATCGTGGGCGAGATCCTCGCCGTGGTCGTCGTCGGGCCTTCGGTTCTCGGTCTGGTGGAGCCGACGGAGGTGCTCGAGGTCTTCGCCGAGCTCGGGATCGTGTTCCTCCTGTTCTGGGTGGGTCTGGAGACGCGCCTGTCCGACATCCGCGAGGTGGGCCGGGCGGCGCTGCTCGTCGGCGTGCTCGGCGTCGCCCTGCCCTTCGCGGGAGGCGTCGGTCTCGGCCTCGCCCGTGGCGACGACGTGGACACGAGCGTCTTCATCGGGGCAGCGCTCGTGGCGACGAGCGTCGGGATCACGTCTGCCGCGCTCGTCGAGCTCGGCGCGCTCCGGACGGCGGCGAGCCGCACCATCCTCGGCGCCGCCGTGATCGACGACGTCCTGGCGATGATCCTGCTCGCGGTCGCGGCGGGGCTCGCCGCCGAAGGGGGAGTGGACGCAACCGAGATCGCCGTCGTGATCGTGCTCGCGCTCGCCTTCGTGGCGTTCTTCGCGATCGGCGGGACACGCTTCATGCGCCGCCAGCCGCAGATCCTGAAGGCGCCGCGCTTCTCGGAGTCGCCGCTCCTCCCGGCCGTGATCCTGTGCCTGGGCCTCGCTGCCTTGGCGGCCCAGATCGGCCTGGCTGCCATCATCGGCGCGTTCCTTGCCGGCATGATGGTCGCCGAGACGAAGGAGCAGCATCCGATCGAGGACGAGGTCGCGCCCCTGTACGCGTTCTTTCCGCCCTTCTTCTTCGTCTTCATCGGCACCGAGGTCGACCTCGGCACCCTCGCGGACCCCGGCACGCTCGGGCTGCTCGCCGTCGTCACGGCGCTCGCCGTCGCTACGAAGTTCGCCGGCGCGTGGCTCGGCGCGCGGAGTCTCGGCTCTCGGGGCGCCGCGTTCGTCGGCGTGGGGATGGTGCCGCGCGGCGAGGTCGGGATCATCGTGGCCGGAATCGGCCGCGCCAGCGGGGTCATCGGGGACGAGCTCTTCGCCGTCGTCGTCGGCATGTCCGTCCTCACCACCCTGATCGTGCCGCCCGTGTTGCGCCTGCTCGCGCGCTCGGACGCGCGCCGTCCCGCGCCGTCGCTCCCGGACGCCTGACCCGGGCGACCGCCTGAGCCCCGCCCGCCGGCTGCACGATGGCGCCCCGCAGGGCTCGATGGTTGATCAACCCGCGGGCGGGGCACCGTCGTCGTACCGCAACAGCGGCCCTGAAGGCGGGACGGCGTGCGCCGCTCCGCCGGCGTGGGGCGCGCTTGCACGTTTGCCGTCCGTGGACGACACTCGACCCGTGCAGCCAGCGGACGTCGTCCGGCGCGCGCGGGCGGAAGGGCTTCGGCTCGTCCGCTTCCTCTGGTGCGGCAACGACGGCACCGTGCGAGCGAAGGCAAGCGCCGTCCACGGGCTCGAGGAGCGCCTCCGTTCGGGCATCGGGTTGACGGTCGCGATGCAGGCGATGAACGCCCTCGACCAGCTGCAGCCGGTCGAGGGGATGGGGCCCGTGGGGGAGATCCGGCTCGTTCCCGACCTCGCCAGCTTCCGGGTGCTCCCGTACGCGCCGAGGTCGGGTGCCGTCGTCTGCGACCAGGTACAGCTCGATGGCGCGCCGGCGCCCGCGTGCCAGCGGGACTTCCTGAAGCGCATGGCCGCCCGGCTAACGGAGCGGGACGCGCGGCTCGACGTCGCCTTCGAGAACGAGTTCTCTCTCGCGACGCAGGCGGAGGGGCGCTACGAGCCGCTCGACTCGTCGCTCTGCTTCTCGACGATCGGGATGATTGCGGCGCAGGACTACGTGGACGAGCTCTGCGGCGCGCTCGAGGCCCAGGGCATTCGCCTCGAGCAGTACTACGCCGAGCTCGGGCCGGGGCAGCAGGAGATCTCGACGCCGCCCAGGCCGGCCCTCGAGGCGGCCGACCGCCAGCTGTTCGTCCGCGAGACGGTTCGGGGCGTTGCCGCGCGGCACGGCATGGTCGCCTCGCTCGCTCCGAAGCCCTGGCCCGACGCGGCGGGGAACGGCTGCCACCTCCACTTCTCGCTGTGGGACGCCGCCGGCGCCCGCAACCGCTTCTACGACCCAGGCGCCTCCGACTCGCTGTCGGCGGAGGCACGGGCCTTCCTCGCCGGCGTCCTCGAGCACCTCCCGGGCCTCTGCGGCCTGGCCGCCCCGAGCTTCAACTCGTACCGGCGCATCCTGCCGCAGTTCTGGGCCGGAGCGTACACGTGCTGGGGCCACGACAACCGCGAGGCCACGCTCCGGGTCCCGTCGCCGTTCCGCGGCGTCGAGGAGGCGTCGACGAACGTCGAGTTCAAGGCCGCCGACGCGAGCAGCAACCCCTACGTCGCCGTCGGCGGCCTGATCGCCGCCGGTCTCGACGGCATCGAGCGCGGCCTCGAGCCGCCTGCGCCCGTCGAGGCCGATCCTTCCACGATTCCGGAGGACGAGCGCGAGCAGCGGGGCATCGTGCGGCTGCCCGCGACCCAGGAGGAGGCCCTGGGCGCCCTCGAGGCCGACCGCGTGCTGATGGACGCGCTCAGCCCGACGCTGGCGCGCTCGTACCTCGCAGTCCGCCGCTCCGAGTGGGCGGCCTACTCTGCCGGAGACCTGGCATTCGAGCAGCGAGGCCACTTCTCGAAGTATTGAGTGAGACCCCGCTCGTCGACCACCACGCGCACGGGATCCTTCCCAGCGGCCCGGCGACGCTCGACGAGTTCCGAGGCCTGTTCTCGGAGAGCGCCGATCCGCGCCAGTGGCCCCACGTCGCGACGGGGCTCACATACCTGCGGGCGCTCCCGCTCCTCGCGGAGGAGTTCGGGTGCGACCCGACCGAGCAAGGCGTCTTCGGCACGCGGGCGGCGTCGGATCCCGACGACTACGCCTCGGCGCTGCTCCGCGCGACGCGCACCGAGGTGCTGCTGGTGGACGACGGCTACCCCGCGCCCGGGGAGGGGCACGACTGGCGGCGGATGGGCGAGCTTGCCGGATGCGAGTCGCGGCCTGTGCTGCGGATCGAGCGCGTGGCCGAGGAGGCGCTCGGCCTGGGTTTCGCCGCCTTTCGCGAGCACGTCCGCGCCGCGGTCGAGAGCGCGGCCGCCGACGGCTACGCAGCGCTGAAGACGATCGCCGCCTACCGGAGCGGTCTCGACGTCGCGCCTCCCGACGAGCGCGCGGCGGGGGAGGCGCTCGCCCGCTGCCGCGCGCGGCGCGGTGCGCGCCTCGAGAGCAAGGCCCTCGTCGAGCTCGCCCTCTGGGACGCTCTCGAGGCCAACGCGTCGGCCGGGCCCCTGCCCGTCCAGGTCCACGTCGGCTTCGGCGACGCCGACCTGTTCCTGCCTCGGGCGAGCCCGGGCTACCTCAAGCCGCTCGTCGAGCGCTTCGTCGACACGCCCTTCGCTCTGCTGCACTGCTACCCCTACGTCCGCGAGGCCGGCTGGCTCGCCCATGTCTACGCGAACGTCTTCCTCGACCTCTCGCTGACCATCCCGCACGTGGCCCGTCCGGCCGACGCGCTTCGGGAGGCGCTCGAGCTCGCGCCCACCTCGAAGCTGCTCTACGCCTCGGACGCCGCCCGGACGCCCGAGCTCTACTTCCTGGCCGCCTGCTGGTGGCGGGAGGCGCTGGCCGAGGTGCTCGGGGAGGCGCTCCCGGCGCGGGACGCCGAGCGCGCCGGCGTCGCCATCCTGCGCGAAAACGCACGCGGCCTGTACGGGCTGGCGGGGAGTGCCTAGGACTCGAGCAGGACGGGTGCGAGCGCGCGCAGCTGGGCGAGGTCGATCTCGCCGCGGGCCGCGAGCGGCTGGATGCAGACGTGGTCGGCGCCGGCGTCGAGGTGGGCCTGCACGCGCGCGCGGATCGCGTCCTCGTCGCCCCAGGCGACGATCGCGTCGACGAGCGCGTCCGAGCCCCCGTTCTCGATGTCCGACGGATCCCAGCCCAGCCAGCGCAGGTTGGCCACGTAGTTGGGCGCGGCGAGGTAGAGCCGCATGTACTGGCGCGCGGCCGCGCGCGCCTCCGCCGGATCGGTCTCGAGGACGATCGCCTGCTCGGTCGCGAGCAGCTTGCCGCTCCCGAGAACCTCGCGTGCCCTGGCGGTGTGCTCGACGGGGACGAAGTAGGGGTGCGCGCCGTCTGCCAGGTCTCTTGCCAGCTCGAGCATGGGCGGGCGCAGCGCGGCGAGCACGCACGTGACGGGCTCGGGCGGCTCCGGGCCGTGGTACTCGGCGGCTCTCATCGCCTCGACGTACTCGCGCATGCGGCCGACCGGACGCTCGTACGTCTGGCCGCGCGCCTTCACGACGTGGGGGTGGCTGACACCGATCCCGAGCAGGAAGCGGCCGGGGTAGGCCTCGGCCAGCGTCTTGGCGGCCGTGGACATCGCCATCGGGTCGCGACCCCAGATGCTGGCGATGCCGGTCGCGACGACGATGCGCCGGCTCGCCTCGAGCAGGATCCCGCTGTGGGCGAAGGCCTCCTTGGCCGTCGGGACCTCTCCGAACCAGAGCGCGCCGTAGCCGAGCTCCTCGACCTCGGCGACTGCCTCGCGCTCCGCCGCGGCGGGCTGCCAGCTCAAGCCGCCGAGCCACGCGCCGACCTTGCCGGGATTCAAGGGCATCGGGGCGAGAGCTTAGCCGCTCGCGGCTACGGGAGCAGCGCCGGGGCAAGCGCCCGCAGCTGGTCGAGCCCCAGGCTCGGGTCGAAGCCAAATGGGTTCGCCCGTGCCGCGAGCGGCTGGATGCAGACGTGGTCGGCGCCGGCGTCGAGGTGGGCCTGCACGCGCGCGCGGATCGCGTCCTCGTCGCCCCAGGCGACGATCGCGTCGACGAGCGCGTCCGAGCCCCCGTTCTCGATGTCCGACGGATCCCAGCCCAGCCAGCGCAGGTTGGCCACGTAGTTGGGCGCGGCGAGGTAGAGCCGCATGTACTGGCGCGCGGCCGCGCGCGCCTCCGCCGGATCGGTCTCGAGGACGATCGCCTGCTCGGTCGCGAGCAGCTTGCCGCTCCCGAGAACCTCGCGTGCCCTGGCGGTGTGCTCGACGGGGACGAAGTAGGGGTGCGCGCCGTCTGCCAGGTCTCTTGCCAGCTCGAGCATCGGTGGGCGCAGCGCGGCGAGGACGCGAGTGACGGGCGCGGCAGGCTCCGGGGCGTCGTACCGGGCGCCGTCCATCGCCTCCAGGTACTCGCGCATGCGGCTGACCGGACGCTCGTACCTCTGCCCTCGCGTCTCGACCACGAACGAGTGGCTGACGCCGATGCCGAGCAGGAACCGCCCAGGATACGCCTCCGCGAGCGTCTTGGCCGCGCTGGACATGGACATCGCGTCACGAACCCAGATGCTCGCGATTCCGGTCGCGACGACGATACGCCGGCTCGCCGCGAGGAGAAGACCGGCATGGCTGATGGGTTCCTTGGCGACGTGGAACTCGGGGAACCAGACCGCTCCGTAGCCGAGCTCCTCGATCTCGGCGACCGCCTCGCGCTCGGCGCCGGCCGTCGCCCATGCCAGCCCGCCGAGCCAGGCGCCGATCCTGCCGGGGTTCGTCGGCATGGCTCGGCAGCCTAATCGATCAGCCGTCCGGGATGACGTAGACCTCGACCTGCCCGGATGGGCGGCCGGCGAGGGCGTCTCGCACCTCCTGCCGGGTCGCGGCTCGCGCCTCGACGGTCCCGTCTGCGACCGTCGCCTCGATGCCGGCCT
>CAZCIJ010000046.1:0-14712 GCA_964498265.1 uncultured Gaiellales bacterium
CTGCTCGCCCATCGCGTCGAGGGCATTGTCGATGAGGTTCGTCCACACCTGGTTGAGCTCGCTCGCCCGCACTTCGATAGGCGGAAGATCACGGTCGTACTCGCGGCGGAGCGCGATACCTCGCTTCAGCTTGTGCCCGAGGATGGTCAGCGTGTCCTCGATCCCCGCATGGACATCGACGTACTGCAAGGGGGCCTGATCCATGTAGGAGTAGGTCTTGACCGCATCCACGAGCGAGCTGATCGTCTGCGTGCTTCGGGCCACCGTCCTCGCAAGCTCGCGGACCTCGAGGGCTTTGCAGAGCCAGACGATCCCCGCTCCGAGCGCCCCGGGCGGCAGCGCAGCGGCGAACGCGTCGAGGTCGTCGCTCCGGGCTCCGACGACGAGCGTCGGGGCCATCGTCCATCCGTCGGGGACGCCGTGGCCCTCGAGCCAGTGAAGCAGCTCCTCCTCGCGGTCGGCTGCCTCGAGGGGTGAGAGGGCCGGCGCCTCCGCCGAGCGTGCAAGGAACTCCCGGTACCAGCGGGTGAGCGGTCCCCAGACGTCGGAGCCACTGCCCTCCTCCGCCAGCTCGACCGTGGCAGCGTGCAACCCATCGAGCCCTCTCGCGAGCCGATCGGACGCCCGGCCCGCTGCGGCGGCCGGATTGTTCAGCTCGTGCGCCAAGCCAGCCGAGAGCTTGCCCAGGGCCGCCATCTTCTCGGTCTGGCGCAGCTCCTCCTGCAGCCGGAGGCGTTCGCTGATGTCCGTGAAGGTGACGACGCACCCGAGCAGCTCGCCGTCGCGCTCGACGGGGTACGACCAGTACTCGGCGGGGAAGCTCGTGCCGTCCGTGCGCCAGAAGACCTCGTCGTCGACATGCGTGCCGTTGTGCTCGCGAAAGGCCTGGTAGATGCGGCATTCCTCCATCGGATACGAATCCCCGTTCGGGCGTGTGTGATGGGCGAGCTCGTGCACGTTCTGCCCGAGCAGCTCGGCCTCGCTCTCGAAGCCGAGCAGCCGCAGGCAGGCGGGGTTCGCGAACGTGCACTTCCCTACGAGATCCACTCCGTAGATCCCCTCGCCCGCCGAGACGAGAAGCAGGCGCACGAGCTCACTCGATTGCCGCAGCTCCTCCTGCAGCCGGAGGCGTTCGCTGATGTCCGTGAAGGTGACGACGCACCCGAGCAGCTCGCCGTCGCGCTCGACGGGGTACGACCAGTACTCGGCGGGGAAGCTCGTGCCGTCCGTGCGCCAGAAGACCTCGTCGTCGACATGCGTGCCGTTGTGCTCGCGAAAGGCCTGGTAGATGCGGCATTCCTCCATCGGATACGAATCCCCGTTCGGGCGTGTGTGATGGGCGAGCTCGTGCACGTTCTGCCCGAGCAGCTCGGCCTCGCTCTCGAAGCCGAGCAGCCGCAGGCAGGCGGGGTTCGCGAACGTGCACTTCCCTACGAGATCCACTCCGTAGATCCCCTCGCCCGCCGAGACGAGAAGCAGGCGAGCTAGGTCGTCGCCGGTCGGGACGCTCTCGGGCTCGGGACGGCCGGGCGGTCCCTGCGTCTCGTCGCTCACGTGAGCCTTCCTGGGCTTGAGGGTCGGAGTCGGGATCCTTGGGACTACGCGCGCTGAAAGGCCTCCACGACCTCGCCGGTCGTCATGACGGCACTCGCGATGAAGCCGAAGTTGGTCAGCGCCGTCTTGTACCCGTCCCCCAGCTCGGGGTGCTGGGCGGCGGCGGTCGCGTCCTTCACGACCGCGACCTCGAAACCCTGTTCGAGCAGCTCGCGACAATGTGCCTCGACGCACAAGTTGGCCGACATGCCGCCGAGCACAACCTTCGAGATGCCGCGCTTCCGAAGCTGCAGCGCGAGGTCGTTGCTCTCCGGCCCGTAGACCTTGTGCGGGCTGACGATGACCGTCTGTCCATCCTCGATGTACGGCTTGAATCGCTCGAGGAAGTCGGCCCCGGAACCGCGGAAGTCCTCGAGGGTCAGGGCGCCCTTGCGGTCGAACATGTGGATCTCGTGCATCATCTGCTCGACTGTCCCTCCGAACTTCCACCCGCTGTCGGTGGGGAAGTAGTAGTGGGGCGAGACGAACACCTCGTAGCCGTTCTCCTTGGCCGCCCTGAGGAGTTCCGCGATGTGTTCCACGGTCCCGTTCTCCTCCACGCTCTTGCCGACGAGCTCCCACGTGACGCCCTCCGGGCTGAGGAAGTCGTTCTGGGGATCCGTGACAACGACGGCCGTGTCCTGCGGTGCCATGTCCATCAGGTCCTCCTTCGTGACGTCGACATTCCCTGACAGCGGCTCTATTCTGTGCTCGCAACGTGCGCGATTTGGTGCACATTCGGCGCGGATTCGTCTCGAACGATTGCCTGGCAGGAGCCGAGGTCGCCGGTGCTCATTGACCGCCTGCTCACGAACCTCGCCCTCGACGTCGAGCCTTTTGCTCTCTGCGATGTCGCGCCGGGCTGGCGCCTGCGGATGGACGAGCTCGAGTGGGTGACCTTGCACTTCGTCCTGCAAGGAGAAGGCAGGCTGCGAATCGGGGCGGGTCAGCCGCAGGCTCTGCGCCGGTCGGACCTGGCCGTCGTGCCGCCGCGGTTGAAACACTCGATCGAGGCCGGGCAGACGATTCTGCGCGACACGTGGACAAGCGAGGTGGCGCGTGAGGTGGACGGGATGCTGTCGTTCCACGCCGGCCCGCAAGGCGGAGAGGATCTCCTGGTTGCGTGCGGCCGCGTCCAGGCCACTCTTGCTGGCGGGCTAGGCTTGTTCGACCTGATGCGAGCAGCGATCGTCCTCAACTTCGCCGACTCCGAGCGGATGCGCGAGACGTTCGCCGGGCTCCTCGAGGAGCAGCGAGCGCTCGCCCCGGGCTTTCGCACGATGATGGCGGCCCTCATGCGCGAATGTCTCGTCCTCGTATTCCGCCGTCTGTCGGCCGACCCGAACTGCGACCTCCCGTGGCTCGCCGCGCTGCAGGATCCGCGACTGGCCGCAGCGATCGATGCCGTACTCGAGGAGCCGGGATCCCCTCACAGTCTCGATTCCCTGGCCGCGCAGGCATTCATGAGCCGCTCGGCCTTTGCCCACCGGTTCACAACCATGCTCGGACGCACGCCGGGAGAGTTCATCCGTGACGTGCGTCTGAGACGAGCAGCGATGCTGCTTCTCAGCACCGACCGTTCTATCGACACCATCGCCCATACGGTCGGCTTCTCCAGCCGGAGTCACTTCTCACGCGCCTTCCGGGAATACTTCGGACAGCCGCCTGCGCAATTCCGCGTCGCGTCTCTCGAACAGGTCGCGTGACGGAGCAACGAGCCGCGCCACGATGTGCCTACACGGCGGCTGCTCTCGGAGCGAGAGCCGTGCTCGACCTCGTGCCGGGTCGTGGTCGAGCAGTCGAGTCGTCCCCAGCCATCCGGACGACTCCAGCTCCCGCTTGTCCTGCGCAGGGGCCCCTAGCCAGACCCGGCCGGCGGCGTCGAGCGCGTGCTACGGGGCCAACCGCTCCGCTCGCCAGGCGCCCCCGTCCTCGCGCGTGTACCTGAGCCGGTCGTGGAGCCGGCTGTCGCGATGCACCCAGAACTCGATCGTCTCGGGGCGGATCCGGTAGCCGCCCCAGAACGGCGGCGTGGGGACGTCGTCCGTCGGGTAGCGCGCCTCGAGCTCGGCGACGGCCTGCTCGAGGACGTCGCGTGACGGGATGACCGCGCTCTGGTGCGAGGCCCACGAGCTGATCTTGTTCCCCCGGGGCCGGGCGCGGAAGTCGCCCTCGGCCTCCTCGCGCGAGGTGGGCTCGACGGGACCCTCGACGCGAACCTGCCGGCCGAGATCGACCCAGTAGAAGGCGAGCGCCGCACGCGGGTTCGCGTCGAGCTCGCGGGCCTTGCGAGAGCGCGTGTTCGTGAAGAAGACGAACCCGCGCTCGTCCACGCCCTTCAGCAACACGAAGCGCACGGCCGGCACGCCGCCCTCCGCCGTCGCGAGAGCCATGGCGTGGGCGTTCTCGATGCCGGCCGAGAACGCTTCGCCGAGCCAGCGCTCGAAGAGGGCGATCGGGTCCGGCTCGGCGGCCAGCGGCTGCTCGTCGGCGGGCGCGGGGGAAGCCTGGATGCCCTTGGCGGCGACCCCCCTTCGGCCTCCGGGGCTCGCCGAGCGCTTCGCCGCGTCGCTCCCCGGACGAGGCACTAGCCGGTCGAGACCATGCGCTCGAGCGCCAGGCGCGCGCGCGCGGCCGTCTCCTCGGGCACCGTCACGACGTGCCGCATGTCCCGCAGCGAGTCGCGGAGCTTCTCGAGGGTGATCATCTTCATGTACTTGCAGATCGCGCGCTCGGACACAGCCTCGAAGCGCTTCTCCGGAGCCTCCTTGGCGAGCCGGTGGAGGATCCCGGTCTCGGTCGCCACGAGGAAGCGCTGCTTGGGCGAGGCCTTCGCGAAGCGGATCATCCCTTCCGTCGACAGGATGTGCGTCCGGTCGTTGCCGAAGGCCATGCACTGGCTCGCGCAGCCGCACTCGGGATGGACGAGGAGCTCGGCGTCGGGGGCCTGCGACTGCCAGCGCTCGACGTCCGCCGGGCGGATGCCGGCGTGGACGTGACACTCGCCCATCCAGATCGTGAGCTTCCGGCCGGTAACGCGCTCGACCCAGATACCGAGGTAGAGGTCGGGGAGGAAGAGGATCTCGCGGTCATCGGGGATGGACTCGACGACCGCCTTCGCGTTCCCGGAGGTGCAGCAGTAGTCGCTCTCGGCCTTCACCTCGGCGGTGGTGTTCACGTAGGAGACGACGACTGCGCCAGGGTGCTCCTGCTTCCAGGCTCGGAGCTCCGCGGCGGTGATGGAGGCGGCGAGCGAGCAGCCGGCGTCGAGGTCGGGGATGAGAACGGTCTTGTCGGGCGAGAGGATCGAGGCCGTCTCGGCCATGAAGTGGACGCCGCAGAACGCGATCGCCGAGGCGCCGGTCGCGGCCCCCTCGCGCGCGAGCCCGAGCGAGTCGCCGACGTAGTCGGCCACGTCCTGCACGTCGGGCACCTGGTAGTTGTGGGCGAGGATGACGGCGTCGCGCTTCCGCGCGAGCTCGCGCACCTCGTCCTGGAGCTCTGCGGCGGAAGGCGCGGCGAGCGTGGTCATGAGAGCACCTCCATGGAGACGTCGAGCGAGCGAGCGGAGTGCGTGAGCGCGCCCACGGAGACCGCGTCGACCCCGGTTTCGGCGATCTCGCGGACGTTCTCGAGCGAGACGCCTCCCGACGCTTCGAGCCACGCTCGTCCTTCGGCGAGCCCGACGGCCTCCCGGAGCACGGCGGGCGGCATGTTGTCGAGCAGGAGCCGCTCGGCGCCGGCTGCGAGGGAGGCTCGGACGTCGTCGAGCGACTCGACCTCGATCTCGACGGCGAGGCCGCCGCCCGCCCTCCGCGCGCGCTCCACGGCGGCGGGGATGCCGCCGGCAAGGCGAACGTGGTTGTCCTTGACGAGGATGGCGTCGGACAGGCCCATGCGGTGGTTCGTGCCGCCGCCGCGGCGCACCGCGTCCTTCTCGAGCGCCCGCAGCCCGGGCGTCGTCTTGCGCGTGTCGAGGATCAGGGCGCCGGTTCCCTCGACGGCGTCGACGTAGCGCCGGGTCAGGGTTGCGATGCCGGAGAGGCGGCCGAGCAGGTTGAGGGCCGTTCGCTCGCCGGCGAGCATGCCTCGAGCGAGCCCCTCGACCTCGGCCACCGCGGCCGGCGCGCGTTCGAGCCGGTCGCCGTCCAGGGCGAGCGGCTCGAAGCACGCATCGGGATCGAGCGCCTGGAAGACGGCCTCGGCGGCATGCAACCCGCAGACAACGCCGGGCTCCTTGAGGAGGAGCTGTGCGCGGCACACGAGTCCCTCGTCGAGCAGGGCGTCCGTCGTCGCGTCGCCGCAGCCGACGTCCTCGGCGAGCGCCTCTGCCACGACGCGGTCGAGCTCGGTCTGGGCTCGCGTCAGGCCCATCGCTCGAGGGCGGTGACCCGGCCGAGACGGTGGACGATGTGGACGCGCATGGAGCTGTCGTCGGCGGGGAAGTCGACGCGGAAGTGGCTGCCGCGGCTCTCGCGCCGGGCGAGAGCGCCCTCCGCCACGAGCCGGGCAAGCGGATGAGGTGCCCGTCGCAGCCGCTCCAGCCCCGCCGCGTCGCGCACGAGACCTGCATCGTCCCACATCGTGCGACGGAGCTCAGAAGTGACGGGAGGGACCGGATCCGGCGCGGGCGGCGAGGGGAGTCGCGAGGGCAGGTCGTCCTCCCGCAGCGCTGCGAGCGCGGCCCTGCGGGAGAAGACGAGGCACTCGAGCAGGGAGTTCGCCGCGAGCCGGTTGGCGCCGTGCACGCCGGTGCAGGCGCACTCGCCGGCCGCGTAGAGGCCGGGGATCGCCGAGCGGCCGTCGAGGTCGGTCACGACCCCGCCCATGGTGTAGTGGGCGGCAGGCGCCACAGGGATGGGCTGGGACGCGGGATCGTAGCCGGCGACGTGGAGCCTTGCCATGAGACCGGCGAAGCGCGCCCGATCGATGCCGCGAAGGTCGAGCAGGGCCGTGCCCCGAGCGTCGATCGCGCGCGCGACGATGTCCCGTGGAGCGAGCTCGTCGGTGAAGCGGCGACCGTCGGCGTCGACGAGCACGGCGCCCTCCCCCCGGAGCGCCTCGCTGAGCAGCAGGCCGTTGTCGGCGAGGACCGTCGGATGGAACTGGACGAGCTCGAGGTCGGCGACGGCGGCGCCGGCGCGGTAGGCGAGCACGATCCCGTCGCCGACGGCACCCGGAGGATTCGTCGTTCGCGCCCACAGGGATGCCGTGCCGCCGGTCGCAAGCACGGTGGCGTGCGCGGCGATCGCGCCGCGATCGGAGAGCGCGCCCAGGCATCGATCTCCCCGCGTCCACAGGGCAACCGCCCTGCCGCCGAGCATGGTGATGCGCGGGTGCGCCACCGCATGCGCGGCGAGCGCGCGCGCGATGCGCCGCCCCGTCTCGGCGCCCCCGGAGTGGAGGACACGCCGCCGGGAATGTCCGCCCTCGAGCCCGGCCTGGTCGTCGAGGCGGACGCCGAGATCGACGAGGTCGACGATCCGGGCGGGAGCATCCTCGGTGAGAACGGTCACCGCGCTCTCGCGGCTGAGCCCGCGACCGGCTCTCAGCGTGTCCTGCGCGTGGAGCGCGGGGCCGTCGTCGGGGCCGACGGCGGCGGCGACGCCGCCCTGCGCGAGCCAGCTCGAGGAGCCCGGGCGCGCGGGCGTCGTCAGCAACGCGACGCGACCTTCCGCTGCGGCGGTGAGCGCGGCGAACAGGCCGGCGATGCCGCCGCCGACGACGAGGACGTCGTAGCGCGCCCCGGAGGCCGTCATCCTCGCGGTTCCTGGTAGTTTACGACCATGAAGCGAAAACCTCGCGAAGAGTGTACCAGTTCGCAACCCGCGGAGGCGAGGGACGCGGCGCCTCCGACCCACGTGACGCTCGCCGTGGTCTTCCAGGTGCGTTCCGGCCGGCTGCAGACGCTGCTATGGCAGCGGGCGCGGGAGCCCTTCGCCGGCAGGTGGTCACTGCCCGGCGGCTACCTCGCGCCGGGAGAGACGCTGGAGGCCTCCATCCGGCGCCACCTCGCCGTCAAGGTCGACCTGCGCGAGCTGTCGCACCTCGAGCAGCTCGAGACGCTGAGCGACCCCGGGCGACACCCGGGCGAATGGCAGCTCGCAACCGCCTACCTCGGGCTCATCCCGAGCGACGTCGACCCGGCGGTCCCCGGCGACACCGGCTGGCACGCCGTCGCCGCGTTGCCGCCGCTCGCGTTCGACCACGAGGCGATCGTGCTCGCCGGGCGCGACCGCCTCCACGCCAAGCTCTCGTACACGAACATCGGCTTCGCGCTCGCTCCGCAGACGTTCACCATCTCGGAGCTCAGGGAGCTCTACGTGGCGGCGATCGGCCACGAGGTCTCCGCCACGAACCTCCAGCGCGTCCTCGTCCGGCGTCGCCTGCTCGAAGGAACCGGCGAGCAGCGCGGGCCGGGCCGGGCCGGCGGGCGACCCGCAGCTCTCTTCAGGTTCCGCGTGCGGCGCCTCGAGGTGACCGACCAGTTCGCCGTGCTCCGGCCCCCTGGCCGGGGCTGATCGGCGGCTGCGCCCCCGTGATGCCGCTCGAGCGCCGCACGACCGGGCCGTAGACGGCAGTCACCTGCTGTTTCCAGAAGTCGCCGGGGTCAGGTGATGCCTGCTTGAGCGTCGGCAGCGATGTCCACTCGGCTGCGAGCGTAGTCGTAGATCGCGACTTCGCCGATAAGCCCCTCGAACGGTCTCGATCCGTCCGCCTCGTTCCCGATCGTCAGGTGGTAGTCGTCGTTCCAGGTCGAGAGCTCGCCGTCCCGAATCGCGAACTCGGCGACGAGCTCGCCGTCCGCATACACGGCTCCTTGCCCGCGGGTGTATGTAACCGCGAGTGACAAGGGTCGCTCGGCCTCTGTGAAGATCCCTGGAATCTCGATCCAGTTGAAGTAGTCGCAGACCGTGCGAATACGCACGCTGAGAGCGTCATCATCGACCCCTACATGGAGGTTGACCTCGTTGGATGCTGGACCCGCAGAGATGGTCGCGATCCTGGCGGGGCCGTTCTGGTCGAGCCGGGCGAGCGCCAGCCGCGCCTCGACAGTGAAGGACCGCGTCTTCTCGATCGCGTTCGAGACTTTGGCCGCGGGCTCAGGGCTGGTGGCCTCGCCTCCCCGGAAGCGCACGCCCCGTCGAGCGAGGAGCTCGGTGCCCGGCGGACGAGAGAGCCGCAAATCGAGCGGCGCGCCGCGCCCACTGCGATCTCGGAGGAATGGGCCTGCATCCTGATCGAGCTCGTACCAGACGAGGGGACCGGCACTTCGGTCAGGCGCTTCGGGCAGCGACGGCGGCTCATCGCAGGACTCGGTGAGTGGCACCGCGGGCGTCCAGAGCGCGGTGGAGGCAAGCCCGAGGCCGGCGAGCACGATGACGACGGCCTGCGCGGCGAGCACGACCGTGGTTCGCGGGGTTCTGGCGGCTCGCAGTGCGAGGACGAGGCCGACCCCGAGGATGGCGCCGAGAAGGTCGAAAGCGACATCAGACAGCTCGGCATCTCGCCCTGGAACCCGGAGCTGGATGACCTCGATGACGATTCCTAGCGCGAGCGTTGACGCGATGACGAGCGCTGCGGCGCGCAGGCGCCGCCGGCGAGTCTCTTCCCAGCCGCCTATCGCGAGGAACGCCAGCACGGCGAACACGAGACTCGCGATTACGTGGCCAAGGGGATTGACGTCATTGTGGCGAAGCCCTGGGATGTCCGGGACGATCCGTACTGACGCGAGATACAGGAAGCAGGCGATCCAGAGCGCGCCTGTCAAGAGCAGCGCGGCGCGGCTCGAGAGAAGCCTCTGAAGCCAGGCCGTCGGCACACCGCGATCCACCATCTGATCGTACGAGGCTACGAGTGGAATCGCTCAGAGAGCCGGTGGGTGCACGGCGTCGAGCGCTCGACGAAGCGATGCGATGAACCTTTGGAGCCCCACCGGGCCGGATTCCTCTGCGACCTCGATGGCCCGGCTCCCGACGACGATGCCGTCCGCGAGGGAGGCGGCGTCGGCGGCGTGCTCGGGCGTCGCGATGCCGAATCCCGCGAGGAGCGGCACGGTCGTGACGGCGCGCGCTCGCGCCACGAGATCCGGCAGCTGGGCCGAGGCTGTCGCTCGCGCTCCGGTCGTCCCGGTCACAGAGACGAGATAGAGCCAGCCGTCCGTGTGCTCGGCGGCGAGTCGGATCCGATTGCTCGGCGTCGTGGGCGCCACGAGCTGCACGCGCGGAACCTCCGGATGCGCCTCGACGGGAAGATCGGCGACGATGAAGCCGGTGGCGCCGGCGGCGCGGGCGTCGTCGCGAAAGCGCTCGTAGCCGTACGTCTCGAGGATCGAGGCGTACGTCATCGGTAGCAGCGGTACGTCGACGTGCGCTCTGGTGCTCGCGAGGCAGGCCAGGCACGCCTCGGTTCGCATGCCCGCGGCGAGCGCCCGCTCCGCGGCCCGCCGGATCACCGAACCGTCGGCGAGCGGGTCGGAGAAGGGGAATCCGATTTCGAGCAGGTCGGCGCCGCCCTCGACCGCGGCGCGCGCCAGGTCGGGCGTTTCCTGCCCCGCCATGAGGTAGACGGAGAGCTGCTTGCTCATCGCGTCCGTCGCCCGGCCGCCGGCCCGAAAGCGGCGGCGGGATGCGTCCCGTCCCTACGGGTCATGGGACTCGACCTCGATCACCGTCTCGAGATCCTTGTCTCCGCGCCCGCACATGTTCACGAGCACGACCTCTTCCTCGAGCTCGACGGCGCGCGCGAGGGCGTGAGCCGGCTCGAGCGCGGGAATGATGCCCTCGCGCTCCGCGAGCAGGTGGAAGGCGGCGAGCGCGTCCCTGTCTGTCGCGGTCGTGTACTCGACCCGGCCCGTGTCGCGGAGCCACGCGTGCTCGGGGCCCACACCCGGGTAGTCGAGACCGGCCGAGATGGAGTGGGTGTCGAGGATCTGGCCGTCGGCGTCGGCGAGCGTCGAGGACCGCGCGCCGTGGAGCACGGTCGGGCGGCCGTCCGTGAGGCTCGCGGCGCCGGCCGCCTCGACGCCGATCAGCCGCACGCCGGGGTCCCCGGTGAACCCGGCGAACATGCCGATCGCGTTCGAGCCCCCTCCGACGCAGGCGACGACGGCGTCGGGAAGCCTGCCCAGGAGCTCGAGCATCTGCGAGCGCGCCTCACGCCCGATGACCGCCTGGAGCTCCTTGACGATCTCCGGGTACGGGGCGGGCCCGGCGCACGTACCGATGAGGTAGTGCGTCGAGTCGACGTTCGTGATCCAGTCACGGATCGCCTCCGAGAGCGCCTCCTTGAGGGTCCTCGTCCCGAACTCCACGGCGCGGACCTCGGCGCCGAGGAGGTGCATGCGCTCGACGTTCGGCCGCTGGCGGCGCATGTCCTCCGCGCCCATGTAGACGACGCACTCGAGGCCGAAGCGTGCGCAGACGGTCGCCGCCGCCACGCCGTGCTGGCCGGCGCCCGTCTCGGCCACGATGCGCCGCTTGCCGAGCCGCAGCGCGACGAGCGCCTGGCCGAGCGCGTTGTTGATCTTGTGCGCGCCCGTGTGGCAGAGGTCCTCGCGCTTGAGGTAGAGGCGCCTGCCCGGAACGATCCGCTCCGCCGTCGTGATCGGGGTCGGGCGGCCGACGTAGGAGCGCTGGAGCTCCTGCAGCTCGTCCCAGAAGCTGCGATCGGCGACGATGCGCTCCCAGCCGTCCTCAAGCTCGTCGAGAGCGGGAACCAGCGTCTCGGGCACGTACCTGCCGCCGTACGGGCCGTAGGTGCCCGCGGCCGGCCTGCTCGCCTCACCCATGTGCAGCCGCCACGAACGCGTGGAGCTTCTCGGGATCCTTGACGCCGGGCGCCGCCTCGGTGCCCCGGGCGCTGTCGACCGCCCACGGGGAGACGGCGGCGACCGCAGCGCCGACGTTCCCTGCGTCGAGGCCTCCTGCGAGCACGACGCGCCCTGGCGCGTCCCGCGCGCGCTCCCAGTGGCGGGCGTCCTCGCCCAGCCAGGGCAGGTCGACGACTGTTGCCACCTCCACTCCGTCGCGAAGGAGGACGCCGTCTCGGCCGCGGCGCCCGTCCTCCTGCGGGTAGAGCTGCACGAGCGCGGCGCCCGTCTCGCGCGCCTCGCCGACGAGAACCGCCACCGAGAGCATCGTCTCGGGAACGGTCAGGACGTCTCGCGCCCGCCGGGGGCTCTCGGCGAGGACGAAGCCGGCGAGGTCTGCTCCCGCCTCGGCGCACAGCGCCACGTCGTCCTCGCGCGTGAGCCCGCAGACCTTGACGAGCGGCCGCGAGAGGATCTCGCGCAGCTTGGCTCCCGGATCGGGAGCCCTCATGAGCGACGAGCCGACGAGAATGGCGTCGGCCCCGGCCAGCTCGGCCTCGGCGCCCTGCGCCCGGCTCCAGATGCCGCTCTCCGCGACGACGACACGGTCGCGCGATGCCGCTGCGACGAGCTCGAGCTGCCGCCGGCGGTCGATGTCGAAGGTCGAGAGGTCGCGTGCGTTCACCCCGATCGGGTCGGCGGCGAGCCGCTCGGCGCGGTCGAGCTCCTCGCGGTCGTGCGCCTCGACGAAGGCGTCGAGGCCGAGGTCCTGCGCGAAGGTCTGCAGCTCCTCGCACGTCCCGTCGTCGAGGTCGCGCAGGATGAGCAGGATCGCGTCGGCGCCTGCCGCGCACGCCGTCCTCACGTCCTCGCGGCACGAGAAGAACCCCTTCGCGAGAAGCGGGAGCGGGGTCGCTGCGCGAGCCTCGCGGAGGTCGTCCCAGCTCCCGCCGAACCGCTCCGCGTCGACGAGGACCGAGACGGCCGCCGCGCCCGCGCGTTCGTACCCGGCCGCGACGCGGCCCGGGTCCGCGCCGGGCCGCAGGTCGCCGGCCGACGGCGAGCGGCGCTTCACCTCGGCGATCGCCCGGAGGCCGGGGGCAGCGAGCGCGTCGCGGAAGCGCCCCATCAGATTCCCGATCTCCGGTCGGGAATCCGGTGGGCCTCGTCGGCATCGGGCTGACCGGCCACGTCGGCTTGCGAGAACCTCGCCAGGGAGTGGAGTCGCTCCGCGGCCGCGCCGGAGTCGACGCTCCTTGCCGCAAGCGCGAGGCCGTCGTGGAGCTCCTCGGCATGGCCGGCGGCGACGAGCGCGCCGGCCGCGTTGAGGAGCACCGCGTCGCGCCGGGGGCCGGCCGCGCCGGCCAGCACCTCACGGATCGCCCGCGCGCTGTCGGCGGCGGAGTCGCCTGCGAGATCGGAGGGTGCGCAGCGGGAGATCCCGAGCTCGAGGGGGTCCACCACGGTCTCGCGCACCTGCCCCTGCGCGACCTCGGCGACGAGGTTGGGGCCGGTGGGGGAGAGCTCGTCGATGCCGTCTGCTCCGTGCACGACGTAAGCGCGCGCCGCGCCGAGCTGGGCCAGGACGGCGGCGATGGTCGGGACGAGGTCGGCGGCGTAGACGCCGACGACCTGGGCGCGCGCCCCCGCCGGGTTGGTGAGCGGGCCGAGGACGTTGAAGACCGTGCGCGCCCCGAGCTCGCGGCGGACGGGTGCCGCGTACCGCATCGCCGGATGGTGCAGCGGCGCGAAGAGGAACCCGAAGCCGAGCTCATCGATCGAGCGCTCGATGCGCTCGGGCGGCAGCTCGAGCCGGAAGCCGAGCTCCTCGAGCACGTCGGCCGACCCCGACGCCGAGGAGACGGCCCGGTTGCCGTGCTTCGCGACGCCGGCGCCGGCCGCTGCCGCGACGAGCGCCGCGGCGGTCGAGATGTTGAAGGTGCGCGCCCCGTCACCGCCGGTGCCGGCGGTGTCCACGAGATCCTCGCGGGCAGGGTTGACGCGCAGGACGTGGGAGCGCATCGCCTCGGCGCAGCCCGCGATCTCGTCCGGCGTCTCGCCCTTGATCCGCAGCGCGGTCAGGAAGGCGCCGATCTGCGCGGCCGTCGCCTCCCCGCGCATGATCTGGTCCATGGCCTCCCGGGCCTCCGATCGGGAGAGGCCACGGCCGTCCAGGAGGCGCGTGAGAGCGAGATGGATCATCGCTCGAGGAACCGCCGGCCGATCTCGGGTCCGAGCGGCGTCAGCACCGACTCCGGGTGGAACTGGATGCCGTCGACGGGAAGGTCGCGGTGGCGGACGGCCATGACCTCGCCGTCCTCGGTCGTGGCGCTCACGAGGAGCGCCTCGGGGACTCGAGTCGCGGCCAGCGAGTGGTAGCGGCCGCCCTCGAGCGGGCTCGACAGCCCGTGGAAGAGGCCCTTGCCGTCGTGCTCGATGGCGCTCGCCTTCCCGTGGACGAGACGCCGGGCCTGGCCCACCTCTCCGCCGAACGCCTGGATGATCGCCTGGTGGCCCAGGCACACGCCCAGCGTAGGGGTATGCGTCGCTGCGAGGCGCCGGACGATCTCGATGGTCGAGCCCGCCTGCTCGGGCCGTCCGGGCCCGGGCGAGATGACGAGGTGGCTCGGCTCGAGCTCCTCGGCCCGGTCGGCGTCGAGGGCGTCGTTGCGCAGGACGGTCACCTCCGCGCCGAGCTCCTGGAAGAGGTGCGCGAGGTTGTACGTGAACGAGTCGTAGTTGTCGACGAGCAGGATGCGCGCCGTCATCCCTTCACCTCCCGGCCGCCGGCTCGGCGTCGGCGGGTGCCGGCGGTCTCGAGAACGGGGCGGCCTCGGCGACGTCGATCGCGGCCTCGAGGGCGGCCAGCTTGTTGAGGCACTCGTGATGCTCCTCGGGGGCGTCCGAGTCGGCCACGATGCCCCCTCCCGCCTGCAGGTAGGCGACGCCCTCCGTCAGGAGCACGGTGCGGATCGCGATGCACGTGTCCATGTCCCCGGACGGCAGCGCGTAGCCGACGACGCCGGCGTAGACGCCGCGCCGGTGGCCCTCGAGCTCGCTGATGATCTGCATGGCGCGAATCTTGGGCGCGCCCGACACGGTGCCGGCGGGAAACGTCGCCCGCAGCAGATCGAACGCCGTGTATTCCGGGCGGAGCTCTCCGGCGACCTCGGACACGAGGTGGGTGACGTGCGAGTAGCGCTCCGGCTGCAGGAAGCGCTCGACGTGAACGGTGCCGGGGCGGCAGACGCGGGAGAGGTCGTTGCGACCGAGGTCGACGAGCATGACGTGCTCGGCGCGGTCCTTCG
>CAZCIJ010000047.1:0-14535 GCA_964498265.1 uncultured Gaiellales bacterium
TACGCCGATGCGTCATCATGCACGCGGGCAACGGAGAGAGGAGGCGAGGGAGTGGAGTTCCGTGCCGAGACCGTGGGGTCCCTCCTGCGCCCGGCGTACCTCAAGGAGGCTCGCGAGGCGGCCGTGGCGGGCCGGATCGCGCCGGACGAGCTGGCGAAGGTCGAGGACGGGGCCGTCGACGAGGCGATCGTCCTCCAGGAAGAGGCCGGGCTCGACGTCGTGACGGACGGAGAGATGCGGCGCATCACGTTCATGGGCCCCATCTTCGAGGCCATGGACGGCTTCGAGCTCGTTCCGTCGTACGAGCTGCACTGGATCCATGCGGGGACCGGCGAGGAGATGGACTGGCGTATCCCGGTGAGCGTCACCGAGCGGCTGCGACCCGGCCGGCCGCTCGCCGTCGAGGAGTACACGTACGCGGCGTCCAAGGCCGGAAAGCCGGTGAAGCAGACGCTCCCCAGCCCGCTGCTGGCGGGCGGCACGTGGAACCCGGACGTCTCGCGGGAGGCGTACCCAGACCCGTTCGAGCTGCTCGCGGATACGACCGAGATCATCCGCGAGGAGGCGCGCGAGCTCGCCGCCCGAGGGTGCTCGTACATCCAGCTCGACGCGCCCGAGGTCGGGACCTGGGCCGACCCGAACCGGAGCGAGAGCGGATGGGCGACGGGCATCTCCTACGAGCGGCTGCTCAGCGACGGGCTGGATCTCCTGAACACGATCCCGGAGGGGATCGACGGGGTCACGTTCGGCCTGCACCTGTGCAAGGGCAACAACGCTGGCCACTACACGGCGAGCGGCGGCTACGATCGCATCTCCAGGCAGGTCTTCAGCCGCCTCGGGAACTACGACGTCTTCCTGCTCGAGTACGAGGACGAGCGCTCGGGCGGCTTCGAGCCGCTCGCCGACTGTCCCGACGACAAGATGGTCGTTCTCGGCCTCGTCTCGACCAAGCTGCCGGCGCTCGAGGATCCGGGGGCGCTGGCCGCGCGCGTGGACGAGGCGGCGAGGTACCACCCCCGGGAGCGGCTGGCGCTCTCGCCGCAGTGCGGCTTCGCGTCCGTCATGGAGGGCAACCCGGTGACCGAGGAGGTGCAGTCGGCGAAGCTGCGCCTGGTCGCGGACCTGGCGCACCGGCTCTGGCCGGCGTAGCGGCCCGGGCGGGAGCCGCGTCTCCGGCGCGTCAGATCGCGGCGAGCAGGCTCGCGACGCGCGTCCCGTGCCAGCCGGCCGCACGCCGTTCCCAGTACTGCCGTTGCAGCATGCGGGTGACGGGTCCGGGCCGCCCGTCGCCGACCGGGCGGCCGTCGATCGCCACGATCGGCATGACGCCTCCGGCGGTCGTCGTCGCGAGCACCTCGCTGGCCTCGGTGAGCTCTTCGGGGTCGACGCGCCTGAGCTCGAACGGCACGCCCTCGTCGCGGCAGATCTCCTCGACTGCCTCGCGCGTGCAGCCCTCGAGCACGTTCCGGTCGGGCGTCACGACGCAGCCGTCCCGGACGAGCAGGATGTTCCAGCCGAAGCCCTCGCTGAGCCCGCCGTCGGGACCGACGAGGACGGCGTCGTCGCAGCCCGCGTCGTAGGCGTCGAGACGCCCCTGGACGAGATCTGCGCGGTTGTAGTTCTTGAGCCGCTGGTCGACGGCGCGCGAGGAGATGCGCTCGAAGCGCCGGCAGACGTGCAGCGTGGCCCCGTCACGGCACTTCTCCTCGCCCCAGAGCCACACGTACGGGATCGCGTAGGCCGTGAGGCGCTGGCGCGCACGGCGCAGGTCGCGCGACTGGTCGGGCGTAGTGCCGCGCGTGACCTCGACCTTGACGTACGCGTTCTCGAGCCCTGCGCGCTCGACGCACTCGGCGAGGATCGCCTTGACCTGGTCACGCGAGTACGGGTTCGAGAGCCGGAAACCCGCGCACGAGCGCTCGAACCGGTCGAGGTGCTGCTCGAGCTTGAAGAACCAGCCCTGCCAGACGGACGTGACGTCGTAGACGCAGTCGCCCCACGTGAACCCGTAGTCGAAGATCGACATCCGGGCCTCCTCGGGGGCGACGAACTCCCCATCGATGAAGACGACGCCGGCGGACACGCCGGGCCATCCTATCGCGTGCGCTCGGCGCTCTCGCCGGACAGGCGCCGAAGCTCGTCGAGCTGAATGCGCAGGGCGGCGACCTCGTCGCGGAGCACCTCGAGCTCGCGCACGACGGCGTCGACGTCGGCGGGGGAAGTCGAGAAGTCCGCGGGCGAGAGTCGCGTGCCGCGCAGGGGAGCGCCTTCCCTGAGCAGGTGCGCCCAGCGTACTTCCTTCTGCCCGGGGTTGCGCGGGAGCTGCTCGACGAGGGGAGGGTCGCGCCGCGCCAGCTGCTCCAGCACGGCCCCCACGTCCTCGAGCGAGGCGAACTCGTGCTGCCGCTCGGCTCGGGTGCGCAGCTCCCCGGGCGTCTGCGGGCCGCGCAGCATGAGCACCGAGAGCACGGCGAGCTCGGGCCCATCGGCGTTCAGCGCCTCGCGCAGCGTGTGCGCATGCTTGTAGACCCGGCCGCCCTCACCCCGCGACGTGCGCGCGAGATTGCGCTCGCGCAAGGAGAGCATCGTCGAGGTCACCGTGCCCTCGTCGTACTCGACGACCGGATCGCGGCTCGAGCGCTGGTTGCACGCGAGCACGAGCCCGTTCGTGCTGAGCGGGTAGGAGTCGGGCGTCGTCGCCTCCTTCTCCACGAGGCAGCCGAGCACGCGGATCTCCTCAGCCGTCAGCTCCATCAACCTCGACGGTGCGGCAGGCGGCCGGTCAGTACACGCGCCAGCGACGGGGGCTCAGCACGAACCCGTGCCCGTGCGCGTTCTCGCAGTGGAGCCTCTGCGCGCGTAGCGCGTGGCAGCTGATGCCGCCCGCCTTCCACAGCGTGCCGCGGCGCAGGAGCTGGCCGCGCGCGCCCAGGGTCGTGTCGCCCGCGCAAACCACCCGCGCTTTTCCGGTCGTCTGCAGCATGATCCCGACCGCCCAAACGACGTCGTAGTCCGGGTTGGGAGCGCAGCTCTTCGGACGCGGCGGCCGCGGCCGCAGGCCGCCGCGGATGTCGCAGCGGAGCACCGCCCGCGGGAGGGAGCCGCCGGACGCGTACTGGCAGCCGATGACTCCGCGTTTCGTATGCAGCATCTTGAAGACACCGTCTTGCCCGGAACCGGCGCTCGCGGCGCCGGCGCCGGTGACGCCGACGAGCGCCGAGGCGAGGAGCGTGGCGACCAAAGCGCGCGAGGTGGAAGAGCTGCGGGTGAGACCCATTGGCCCGGTAGCGTAGACGAGGCTGCTCGGTAATGCCGCCCACACCGCTGATCGCCGGCGCCCTTCGACGCCGACGTCTGCGCCGTCGCCGGGCTTACCGTCGCTCCCGCGTGAGCTCCGCGAGGCGGCGGTTGGAGCCCGCGAGCGGGATGCCCGCGGCCTTCGCGGTCGCGATGGAGATCGAGCGCAGGTCCTCGGGCTCCAGGTTGTGGATGTCCGTCTTGCCCGTGCAGCGCGGCATGATCGAGGCTTCGGCGCGCAGAGCCTTCAGGAAGAGCTCGGCCTTCTCCGCGCGCTCCTCGGGTTCGACGTCGCCGTAGAAGGCCACCCGGCCGTCCTCGATCCTGCCCCCGACCGCCAAGGCGAGGGACATGCCGACGATCGCCGCGGTGGCCCCGAGACCCACGAGCTTCGCCGCGTCGGTGCCGGAGCGTACGCCCCCGAAGTAGAGAAGGCCGACGTCCTCCTCGCCGCCGTGCTCCCGCAGGATGCGGATTGCGTCGCGCAGGACGGTGAGGTCCGGAACGCCAGCGAGCTCGGGCCACGCGGAGGCGGTGAGCGGGCTTCCTTCGAGGACGAGCAGGTCGTAGCCCCGCTCGAGCGCGAACGGGATCGCTTCGGCGAGGTCGGCGGTCGGAGCGGCGAGGCCCTGTAGGGGCGGGACTTGTCCCGCCCGGGGCCGGACTGCTAGGGGGCTGTCCAAAAGCCCCGGCCCTACGGACCCTCCACGCGCGGGGATATCCGGCGACCAGGGCGCGATGATCGCGGCCGCGTCCGCGCCGGCCTCGTCGTCCTCTCCGAGCAGGCGGAGCCAGGGCACGCCTGCGCCGATCGGGCGCCGGCCGACGTAGGCCAGGCGCTGAGCGGCAATGCCCCGGGCGACGGCCGCCCGCACCTCCTCGGGCGCGTCGTCGAACCCGGCGACGAGGAAGGGCGAGCCGAGCGTCACCGAGTCGCCGACCTCGGTCTCGACTCGGCATGCGTCGCGGTAGGGGTCGATCACGAGCCGCGAGAGGTTTGCCGGCAGGAAGACGATGTCGTCGAGCGAGGCCACCTCGGGATGGAAGTGGCTCGAGCCGGCCACCTCGAGGCGCTTGGTGAACACGGCTCGCTGCTTCCGGGCGTCGACCGGCTTCGTCCGCGCCATGACGAAGATGTCCTCGCGGGTCCTGACGCTGTAGTCGGCCGAGCCGGTCTCGGCGTCGCAGCGATAGCAGCGCGCCGCCTCGCGGCGAGCTGCGTCGTCGTCGTAGGTGGACTCGATCTCCGGGAAGGAGACGGGATCCTGGCCGACTCCGTGGAAGGCTTGGTGCTCGCGCGCGAACACCTCCCAGAGCGCGTCCTGCGCGACCGGAACGCGCCGGGTCTTGTACGGCGTCCGGTACGGGAGCGGGCGCTCGACGCCCTCGAGGTACGCCTTGACGTAGTAGGCGGCGCGGTGCCCGTGGTACATAGCCGTCACGATCGTCGAAGGGCCGAAGGCGCCGTCGCCGGCGGCGAACACCTCGGGATCGTCCGTGCGCATCGAGTCCCAGTCGGCGACGATCCTCTCGCCGACGAGAAGACCTCGCGCTTCGAGGTGTTCCGAGGCGGCTTTCTGGCCGGTTGCGAGGATGACCATCCCGCAGCGGTAGTCGTGCTCTGAATCGGGGAGGACGGCCGGCTGACGCCGGCCGTCCTCCCCGGAATCGCCCAGGGCGGTTCGCAGGCAGCGCAGGACGAGGCTCCCGTCCTGATCGAAGGCGCCGACAGGCTGAACGTTGTAGACGAGCTCGACGCCCTCCGCGATGGCCCCCTCGAGCTCGTCCTTGCGCGCGGGGATCTCGTCGTGGCCGCGGCGGTAGAGCACCTGGACGTGCTCGCAGCCAGGCAGGCGCTTGGCGACCCGGCATGCGTCCATGGCCACGTCGCCGGCGCCGACGACGATCACGCGCTCGGGCAGCGACGGGCGGGCGCCGCCGTTGATCTCACGAAGGAACTCGACCCCGTCGACGACGCGCTCGTGGGAGGCGTTCTCGAGGCGCAGGCCCTTGGCCCACCAGGCGCCGATCGTGAGCAGCACGGCGTCGTGACGCTCCTTCAGCTCCTCGAGCGAGACGTCGCGGCCGAGGGCCGTGTCCAGATGGATCGTGATGCCCGGGCAGCGAGCGAGCATCCGGTCGATGTCCTCTCTGAAGACGTCCTGCGGGCATCGGAAGGCGGGGATTCCCCAGGTCATGTAGCCGCCGAGCATCCCGGTCAGCTCGTAGACGTCGACCGCGTAGCCGGCCTCCGCCAGATCCTGCGCCGCGGTCAATCCGGCCGGGCCGCCGCCGACGATCCCGACCGTCTGCGCCTGCGTGGCCGGAACGGGAGGGAGCCGGTGGGTGCTCCCGAGCTTGTCCATCACGTAGCGCTTGAGGTTGCGAATCGCGAGCGGCCCGTCCGAGTCGGCCCGGCGGCAGGCGGGCTCGCACGGCGCGTCGCAGACGCGGCCGCAGACCGACGAGAAGGGGTTCGTGGCGGTGATGGCCTCGAACGCCTCCTCGATCTTCCCCTCCCAGATGTACGCGATGTAGGAGGGAGCGTCCGTGCCGATCGGGCAGGCCACCTGGCAGGGCGCCGGGACGTAGTTCAGGTCACGGACGTCGTCGCGCGCCTCGAGCCCCTCCGGGACCGGCGGGGGAGCGACGCGCTCGACGCCGTACACCTCCGGCTCGGGCGGGGTCGTGAACTGCCGCTCGGTCATGCGATCGCCTGGAGCGGCGCGGCGCTCGCGACGCCGGGGCCGGTGTCGGCGTGCTCGGGCGCGTACGGCAGGCGGGTGATCTCGGCGGCCTCGGGGGTCAGCGCGACCAGGTCCTCGCGGGAGAGCTCGTAGACGGATCGGTACCCGTGCGCCCGGACGACCGAGGCGAGCTGCCAGCGCACGGCCTCGAGGAAGCGGTGGATGTTCCACGCCTCGACGTCGATGTCGTAGCGCTTCTCGTACTCGGGATCCTGGGTCGCGATGCCGACGACGCACTGGCCGACGGCGCACTGGAGGCAGGCGATGCAGCCGCCGGCGACGATGGCGCTCGTGCCCATCGCGACCGCGTGAGCTCCGAGCGCGATGGCCTTGGCCGTATCGATACCGTCCTTGACGCCGCCCATGAGCACGACGGGCATTCCGGTCGCCTCGATCTCTGCGAGGGCGTCGAGCCCTTCCATGATGGCCGACAGGGTCGGGATGCCGACGTACTCGAGCACCTCGTGGCTCGCCGCCCCGGTCGAGCCCTGCACGCCGTCGAGGCAGACGTAGTCGAAGCCGTCCTTGTAGGCGATCTTGATGTCGTCGCGGACGCGACCGGCGCCGAGCTTGACCGACACCGGCTTCTCCCAGGAGGTCGCCTCGCGGAACTCCTCGACCTTGATGACGAGATCGTCGGCGCCGAGGACGTCGGGATGGCGCGACGGCGAGCGGAGGTCGATGCCGGCCGGAATGCCGCGCAGGCGGGCGATGTCCTCGGTCACCTTCTTCGCCATCAGCTGGCCTCCCAGGCCTGGCTTGGCGCCCTGCGAGATGTAGATCTCGACGCCGTCGGCCTCTCGCATGGCGTGGACGTTCCATCCGAGGCGCCCGCCGAGGCACTGCACGACGACGCGCTTCGCCGCCGCACGCACCTCGGGGATCAGCCCGCCTTCGCCCGAGTTGTCGCAGATGTCCGAGAGCGCGGATGCCTTCGCGAGGGCGACCTTCGTCGACTTCGACAGCGCGCCGTAGCTCATCGGCGCGATCATCACCGGCATCGAGAGATCGATGGGCGTGGCGCCGAACCGGCCGCCGAGCTGGGTGACGAGCTCGACCTTCGCGACCACGTCGGGGTCCGGCTCGACGCCTGAGAGATCGTGCTTGAACGCGATGTCGTGCAGGTGCGGGAGCGGCCGGCCGGCGCCGTAGCCGCGAATGCGGTACCGCCCCATCTGCGCCTTGACGGAGATGTCCTCCTGGACCTTGGCGTTCCAGTAGTCCGTGCGTTGCGAGCCGACGAAGAAGGGGATCGCGCGCACGCGCGGCTCCGTGCGCGGGTAGCGCAGGTTCTTGCCGGCGTTCGCGAGCTTCTTGAGCTTCCCCGTGAACCGGATCTCGTAGCGGTCGAGGAAGGCGAGCACGTCCTCCGCCTCATCGTCCGGGAGGTCGACCTGCTCCGCGTCCGTGCCGAGCGAGAGGATCCGGCCGCCGACGTAGATCGTGCCCCCGTGGATGTCCTGGCCGACCCGCTCGCCGGAGTCCCCGCAGATGATCAGACGGCCGCCGTACATCATGTAGCCGGCCATGAAGTTCGCGTTGCCCGCGCAGCAGAGCGTGCCCGCCTTCATCACCTGCCCCGCGCGGGAGCCGAGGTTCCCGTGGACGACGATCTCGGCGCCGCGGATCGCCACCCCGGCGATCGCGCCGGCGTTGCCGCGGACGACGACCGAGCCCTCGTACATGTTGTCGGCAAGCCCCCAGCCGACGTTCGCGTCGACCTCGAAGCGCGGGCCGTCGGTAAGCCCGGCGCAGAAGTAGCCCGCCGAGCCGCGAACGCGCACGGCGATCGGGTACGTGAGCCCTACCCCTATGTGGTGGCGGGCGTCCGGGTTGACGATATCGACGTCCTCGCCCTGCTCTCCGTGGTAACGCAGCTGGGCGTTCGCATCGCGGACGCCCAGCTGCGCTAGGTCGATCGTCGCCACGTGCGCGAGGTCCCGGGGGCCGGCTCCGTCGTCGCCAGCGCCGTGCCGGTGAAGAGCTTGTTGAGCGAGACCTCCTCCGACGCGATCGCGACGAGCCGGTCGTCCTCGTACATGACCATCGGCTTCGCCGCGAGGTTGTCCTTCGCGTACCCGATCTCGTCCTTCGTCGAGACCAGGAACGAGAACGTGCCGTCGAGATCCCGGATCGACGACTCGAGCGCCTCGGAGAGCGACACGCCCTGCTCGAGCTTGTCCGCCAGGTAGACGGCGATCAGCTCGGAGTCGTTGTCCGTATGGAACTCCATGCCGCGCTTCTCGAGGCGGCGGCGCATCTTCCAGTAGTTCGTGATCTGTCCGTTGTGGACGATGGCGACGTCGGCGAAGCCGGTCGCCCAGAACGGATGCGAGCGATCGGGAGTGACGTCGGACTCGGTCGCGAGGCGGACGTGGCCGATCCCGTGGGTGCCGGCGAACCCCCCGACGCGGTAGACGTCGTCGACGTCGTGCGCGCCGCCGATGTCCTTGATGATGTCGAGGCTCTCGCCGATGGACACGAGGGTTGCGGCGCGCTCGAGGTCGTACGAGAGCGCTCGGACGTCGCCTTCGAAGCGGACGAGGAAGCGCGCCGTCGAGCCCACGAGCTCCTCCTCGACCACCTCGGCGCCGAGCTCCGTGAGCGTGTCCTTGATCGTGGCCAGGTTCGTCCCCGCATCGCCGTTCTGGCCGACGATGAAGCGCAGCCTCAGGTGACGGCGGCGGCTCCCGTTGTGGTAGAGAGCGAACCCGGTCGAGTCCGGCCCGCGGTGCTGGCAGCCGTCGAGCATGTCGATGAGCGCCGAGCCGATGTCGTGCTCCTCACCGCCCGTCTTGTAGAGGATCCCAGCGATTCCGCACATGTCGATTCCTCACATGTCGTATCGACCGTCGAAGACGGTCGATACGACTACGAATGGTAGATGGTTGGCCCCATCGAGAGAGACAGAGTTCGATTCCCAGCTATGTGAGAATGCTACATAGACGCCCTCTCCGAGGCCGGACGGAGTCCGGGCCCTAGAAGCGGGTCAGGTACTCGCGGATCTCCCAGGGCGTGACCTGCTCGTGGTAGCGGTCCCACTCCTCGCGCTTGACGCGGATGAGGTAGTCGACGTAGTCCTCGTCCCGGCCGCGGCCGAGCCCTTCCCGCAGCACCTCGTCTCCCTTCAGCTCGTGCGTGGCCTCGAGGAGGCTCGCCGGCAGGGTCTCGAGGCCGCGCCGGCGCAGCTCCTCGTAGTCGATGGCGTAGAGGTTGTCGGAGTTGGGCTCGCCGGGGTCGAGGCGATTCTCGATGCCGTCGAGGCCGGAGGCCAGCACGGCGGCGGCGGCGAGGTAGGGGTTGCAGGAGCCGTCGACGGTGCGGTCCTCGACGCGGCCCGGCCCGGGAATGCGCAGCATCTGCGTGCGGTTGTTGTACCCGTAGCTGATCCAGACCGGCGACCAGGTGGCGCCCGAGACGGTCGTTCCCACCTTGAGCCGCTTGTACGAGTTGACCGTCGGCGCCGTGAGCGCGCTGTAGGCGCGAGCGTGCTTCTTCAGGCCGCCGATGAAGTGGTAGGCGGTCTCGGACAGCCCGAGGCCGCGCGGGTCGGACTCGTCGAGGAAGACGTTGCGGCCGTCCTTCCAGAGGGACATGTGGAAGTGGCAGCCGTTTCCGGTCAGGCTCGAGAACGGCTTGGGCATGAACGTCGCGATCATTCCGGCCTGCTCGGCGAGCGTGTGCACCATGTAGCGGAAGAAGATCGCCCGGTCGCACGTCGTCAGCGCGTCGGCGTAGGTGAGGTTCTGCTCGAACTGGCCGTTGGCGTCCTCGTGGTCGTTGGCGTAGTTGCCCCAGCCGAGGGCGTTGCAGTAGCGCGAGACGGTCGTGAGGAAGTCGTAGCGACGCGTGAGCCCGGCCATGTCGTAGCAGGGCTTCTCGAGCGTGTCCATCGCGTCGGCGAGCTCGATGGTGCCGTCCTCGCGCTGGCGCACGAGGAAGTACTCGAGCTCGAGCCCCATCATCAGCTCGTACCCGCGCTCTCTCGCGCGCGCGAGCGCGCGCCGGAGGATCGTGCGCGGGCAGTAGGGCCACTCCTCTCCCTCCACGGTGACGTCGCAGGCGAAGCGCGCGAGGTTCGGCTGCCACGGCACCGGCGTGAAGCTCGCCAGATCCGGCATCGCCGCGATGTCGGGATCGGAGGGGACCTGGCCGATCTCTCCTGCCGCGAAGCCCGCGAAGCCCGCGCCCTCGCTGAGAAGCTCGTCGAGGCTACCCGCAGGAACGAGCTTCGCGCTCGGCCGCGCGTACATGTCGACGAACTGCGCGAAGTAGAACTCGATCCCGCGCTCCTCCTGGATGCGACGGATCTCCTCGACGGTCGGCATGGATCGTCCTCCCTCCTTCGATGCACGCGGACACTACCGGCCGATCGCCCGCCGGACGATGGCGACGTCCTACACCCCGGCGAGCCGGCCTGTAGCCGGCTGGGATACTAGTGCCGTGTCCGGGGAATACGGTGCGCCCTGGCGGCTGCAAAGCTGCGCGCTGCCGAGTCCTCAGTCGCGCCCGTGGTGACTCGACGCACCAGCGTAGGGCGCTCCCTGCGTCCTTCCATCGCTTGCGTTTCGCTCGCCAGGATCATCACCCTATTCCCCGGACACGGCACCAGCTCGCTACGGGAGGGGCGCCGGCCCCATCGCCTGCTGGAGCTTCACGAGCTTGACGGCGATCTCGACCATGAGCCAGTCGTCCTTGCGCAGGTCGATGCCCGAGAGCTCCATGATGCGGCGCAGCCGCTGGCGCAGCGTGTTCGGGTGGACGTACAGCGCCTCGGCCGTCGCGCTGATGTTGCCGCGCCGGCGCAGGAACTCCTCCAGCGTCGCTAGGAGCACCGTCGAGCGCTGCTGGTCGTATTCGGCGAGCGTCCAGACAGCGTCCCGGTGCGGGTCGCGCATGCTCGCGTCGAGCGACATCCTCAGCAGGTACTTGTACGGACCGAGGTCGTCGTAGGCCATGACGCCGGGCCGAGCCTGGAGCACGGTCGTTCCGAGGAGCGCGTGGCGCGCCTCCTCGAAGCCGGCTCGGAAGCTCGCCGCCCCCCTGCAGACGTTCGAGATCCCGATCGCAACCGGGGGCGACGTCTCGCTCTGGATCCGGTGCACCTCCGCGAGCAGCCGCGCCTCGCCGACCACGGGCACGCGTACGAGCGCTCTGACCGAATCCTCGCGCCTGTCGAAGAGCGATCCCGGCGCGACGCTGAGAACCGCCCGCTCGAGCTTGTCGTTCGCCGGCGCGGCCGAGAGAACGAGGTAACGCTCGTCGAGGTCGCATCCGAGCCGGGCTGCGCGAGCCTCCAGCTCGCCGAGCGAGGCCCCGGCCGCGAGCTGCTCGAAGAAGTCCTTGATGAGGTTCTTCTCCGTCAGGCGCTCGATCAGCTCGATCTTCTTGATCGCGACGGCCGTCTGGCTGGCCACCGCGCGGGCGAGGTCGACCTCGGCGCTGCCCATCGCCTTCAGGAGCCCGAGCAGCTCGTCGTTCGCCACGAGCGGAACGGCGATGCGCGCGGGGCCTCCGCGCGCGAGCTCGGGGCCGAGCTCCGACAGGGCGATCCTCGGCGGGGCTGCGGCCTGCGCCGGGCTCGCCGCGCACAGCCGCAGGGTCTCGCTGCCGGACTCCAGCAGGTAGACGTGGGACGAGGACGCGCCCAGGAGGTCGACGGTCCGCTCCGCGACCGCCGGAAGCAGCTCCTCGAGCGTCTCGGCGCGAGCGACCGTCTCGCCGAGCTCGGTCAGGTGCTCGAGCTCCGCGAGGCGCTGGAGGGTCTCCTCGTAGAGCCGCGCGTTCTCGATCGCGCCCGCGACGAGCGATGCGCTCGAGACGAGGAAGTCGACCTCGTCCTTCGTGAACTCGCGCGGCGCCTCCGTGTGGAGCGAGACCACCCCCATCGGCGACTTGTCCCTCGCCAGGATCGGGATGGACACGAGGGACTGGAACTTCTCCTCGCCCAGCTCGGGGACGTACTTGAAGCGCGGGTCGGCGAGCGCGTCGTCGAGGATGAAAGCCGGCTCGCGGCGCTCGAGCGCCCACCATGCGAGACCTTCGCCACGCTCGAGCACGATGTCGCCGATGAGGTCGGAGAACGGCTCCGAGGCCGCCTTGAGCACGAGCCGGCGGTCGGACTCGTCGAGGAGGTAGACGAAGCACGCGTGCACGGCGCTCGCCTCGGACAGCAACCGGACGACGGCGGCCAGCACCTCGTCGAGCTCGAGCGTCGAGGCGACGGTCGAGATGATCTCGGAGAGAACGTGGGATTCGCTGCCGGCCGCTGTCGCGATGAGTCACATCCTAGGAGCTTTATGCTCCCTGCTCTCGTCGTTCGTGGAGGACAAGGGAGGTGTTATGGCGCAGGTCAGCAAGACCGTCTTGCTCGCAGCTCCGGCGGACGAGGTGTGGGCGCTCGTGGGCGACTACAACGGGTTGCCGGAGTGGTTGCCGGGGATCGAGAGGAGCACGCTCGAGCAGGACGGCAAGATCAGGCGGCTCACGCTGGCCGAGGGTGGCGGCGAGGTCGTCGAGCTGCTCCACTCGCACGATCCGAGCGGGCGGACCTGCACGTACAGCATCGAGGAGAGCGGGCTCCCGATCCGCGACTACGTCTCGACGCTGACCGTGCGCGAGTCGGACGGGGGCTCGGAGGTCGAGTGGACGGGAACGTTCGAGGTGGTCGGCGTCCCGGAAGAGGAGGCGCTGGGGATCGTCCACGGGATCTACGACGCAGGGATCGGAAGCCTCGAGGAGCGCTTCGGCGGCTAGATGATTGATCGATGAATCGATCAATCATCTCCATACACGGGGCCGCTTCGCGGCCTTACGACGAGATCCTGCGCCGCTCTCCGAGGATCATGAGGACGGAATGGGCGACGGCCTTGCCGCGCCGCACTCGATCCATGGCCTCGTGGGCGGACATCGCCCTGGCACGAAGCTCGCCCTCGACTGCTGCCGCGAGCTCGTTCCCTTCGAGCCCCGTACGGCGATGGTCCGCGACCTGCTCGATTGCCTCGGGCGCATAGAAGGTGAACTCGACACCGTGCTGCTCCTCCGCCTCGCAGTACGCGGGAACGACGAGCTCGGCCTCGTCCTGAGGCTTGACGTCGAACGCGACGAGCTCCGGGCGATACCCGCACGCGCGGTGGAGGTCGAACGCGAGCTCGAGCGGGATGCGACCGCCGAGGGCCGTGAGGATGCCTCCGCGATCGCGCAGGCGGCCGCGTGCCTGCTGCAAGCACTCGTAGTGGAGCGCGAGCAGGTTCGTCTGGAAGGCGATGGGAACCCTCAGCTCGGAAGCGTCGAAGAACCTTCCTCCGATCGCACCCGGCTCGGTGTCCATGCCCGCGGCAGCGCGAACGTTGGGGAGGTTCTCGTAGATCAGACAGAAGCGCTTCGCCGCCGGAACGCACGAGAGCAGATCCCCGGCGTGGAAGCTGATCCCGATTTCGCCCGGATTCGCGACGTGGGAGAGCACGTTCCGCCGGGCGACCGAGATGGCCGCCTGGGAGCGATCCGTCAGGGTCAGCGAGCGCAGGTGGAAGATCTCGACCGCACCGAGCGCGTCCAGACCGTTGCCCGTCCCAACGATGAGGAGATCGCGAATCGGCCTCGTCGCGGCGATGCGCGAGAATGCTCGGAACGCGACTCCGAGCCAGGACTGCGCCGCGGACGGCTCGACCGGGTACGAGTGCTCAGTGAGCTCGAGACGAACGGGCCGGCGGACCAGCCGCGGACCGTACGGGGCGAGGTAGGGGGTGACGTCGACCTGCAAGGGGTCTGTCCGGAAAGTGGCCACGATGGATGACACGCGGCACGCACCGCGAGACAAGGACGCAGGGAGCGCCAATATGCACGTCATATTGGCGCGACTGAGGACACAGTATCGCCGTGCGTGACGTCTGTCAGGCGCCCTGGTTCACTTTCCGGACAGGCCCCAAGGTCGCTCCTCGGGCGGGCTCGCAAGGACGTCGCCCGCTTCGGCCCTCCGGCTGTTGCAGGAGGGCCGAAGCGCGAGCCTCTGGCTGTCCTGCGCGGAGGCCCTTACGCGGCCACTGGAACTCCGACGCCGAGCGTCTCTGCCGCCATCCTCGTTCCCTGTACGCGGTTCGCGATCTTCTCGAAGGCGACCTCGCGCGCGTAGTCAGGCGAGCCGTGGTTGGGCTTCTCGTCGATCGAGAAGGGCGAGAACCCGCAGTCGTCCGTCGAGCCGAGGCGCTCCTTCGGGATGAAGCTCGCGGCACGGACCAGAGCGTCGCAGATCTCCTGCGCGCTCTCAACGCGAGGGTTTTGCGGGTTGGTCACGCCGATGTAGCACATCTGCGGGACACCGTTTGCGTCGTCTCGGCTCTGCCCCCCGATCATCTCGTACACCGAGTCCCGGTCCCGCTCGCTCGCCAGCTGGATGAGGAAGTAGCCAGCGTTCATCGTGAACATGCTCGGAAGCAGGTTGCTGTAGGGGACGTCCGCACTGTGCACTGAGTCACGGTCGCCGCCGGGGCAG
>CAZCIJ010000048.1:0-3625 GCA_964498265.1 uncultured Gaiellales bacterium
GGGCAACGTCAATCCGATCGGCCCGCGCGGCGTGTATGACGAAGCGAAGCGCTATGCGGAGGCCATGACGATGGCGTACCACCGCCAGCAGGGCGTCGACACGTGCATCGCCCGCATCTTCAACACGTTCGGACCGAGGATGCGGCCGCACGACGGGCGGGCGATCCCCACGTTCCTTCGCCAGGCGCTTGCCGGAAAGCCGGTCACAGTGTTCGGCGACGGGTCGCAGACGCGCAGCTTCTGCTACGTGGACGACATGGTGCGCGGCCTCTACCTGCTCGCGATGAGCGAGGAGCACCTCCCCGTGAACCTCGGCAACCCGGTCGAGCACGCGCTGCTCGAGCTGGCGCAGGCGGTCATCGAGGCCACGGGATCGACGAGCGAGATCGTCTTCGAGGCGCTTCCGATCGACGATCCGCAGGTACGCCGGCCGGACATCACGCGCGCCCAGCAGGTGCTCCACTGGGAGCCGCTCGTCGAGCTCGAGGACGGCCTGCGCCGAACCATCGCGTCTCTCAGCGCAACTCCCACGGAGGTCTCAGGTGCGTAAGCTCCTCGCTGCGCTTGCCGCAGCGCTCGTCGCCGCTCTCACAGGCTCGTCGCTCCAGGCGGCGCGGGACATGCCTGTCGGCTTCTACGACGAGGCCCAGACGCTGTTCAGCCCGGACGATCCCACCGGCTTCGACACGCTGTCCGAGCTCGGAGCGGAGGTGCTGCGGCTCAACGTCTACTGGAACCGCATCGCCACGAGGCGGCCGAAGAAGGCCGCGAATCCGAACGATCCGGCCTACGACTGGTCGCTCTACGACACCGCCGTGGAGCGGGCACGGGATCGGGGGATCAAGCTCCTCTTCTCGATCATCGCCACGCCCGGCTGGGCGAACGGGGGCAAGGGCGCCCGCTACGCGCCGAAGAAGCTCTCCGATTTGCAGAAGTTCGCGACCGCGGCCGCCAAGCGCTACCCGTACGTGCGGCAGTGGATGGCCTGGAACGAGCCGAACGCGCCGAACTTCCTCAGGCCGCAGTCCGTGAAGAGAAAGGGCCAGTGGGAGTTCAGGAGCCCGAAGATCTACGCTGCCATCTGCAACGCCGTCGTCAAGGGCGTGAACGTCGCCCGGAAGCGCAACGTCGTCGCCTGCGGCGTCACGAACCCGCGGGGCAAGACGAAGGCGAACGGCAAGCGCGACGCCGTCTCGCCGATCCTCTTCCTCGAGGAGATGAAGCGCTACGGCGCCAAGCCCGAGGCGGTCGCCCACCACACGTACCCGTGGCATCCGTCCATCACCCCGACCCAGAAGGTCAGGTCGAAGTCGGCGGTCACGGTCGGCAACATCAACGTCCTGATCAACACCGTCAACCGCCTCTGGGGCCGGAAGATGCCGATCTGGATCACGGAGCACGGCTACCAGACCGATCCGCCCGACCCGACGTTCGGCGTCTCGCTGCAGGCGCAGGCGACCTACCTCACGCAGTCGGTCAACATCCTGCGGAAGAACTCGCGGATCTCCATGTTCCTCTGGTTCCTGATCAAGGACGAGGAGGACGTGGGGCGCTGGCAATCAGGCGTGATCGCGGCCGACGGCACGCGCAAGCCCTCCTTCGCCGCGTTCCAGAATGTCGTGATGCGATGAAAGTCAAGAAAAGCGGCTGCCGGCCGATCTAGAGAGAACGGTGGCACCGCCGACTGAGACCCGGGAGCGACCACACGTCGAGCGCAGGGCGGTCGTCGCCCGCATGCTCGACAAGACCGCGCCGCCCGGGGATATCCGGTCCGGCGCCCCGTACCTGGTCTCGCGCCGGCGGCTCAAGGCCGCGGTCAGGCGCGGCGTCAGCGTTCTGTGCCTGCTCGGGATCGACTTCGTGGGGCTTGCGGGCGGACTGTACGCGGCGCTCAGCCTGCGCGACGTCTACATCGGGCAGCCGGTCCGGTGGGAGAGCCTCACGGCGCAGGTCGAGGAGTGGATCCCGTTCCTCGCGCTCGTGACGGCGCTGGTCTTCTGGCAGGCCGGGCTGTACCGGCCGCGCGAGCGACGCGCGGGCTTCGGGCGCGTGCTGGGCTCGCTCGTGCTCGTCGGTCTGCTGACGCTCGCGTTCGCGGTCGGGAGCGGCTTCGAGTTTCGCACCTACGGTCTCGTGCCGACGACGATCGTCCTCACTGCGCTTCTCATCGGCGGCCTGCGCGCGGCCTACGACGAGGGGACGAGCGTTCTCCTCCGCACGGCGGGCGTGCGGCGCAAGGTGCTGCTCGTCGGCCCGGCGCCGGACGTCGAGCACCTCCACAGGGCGCTCGGGACGGCGAGCGCCGGCATACCGTACGAGTTCCTCGGCGCCCTGTCGCCGTCCGAGCGAGTCGCGGGGATCGCCCACCTCGGCGATCTCTCCAAGCTCGGGCAGGTCCTCGAGGGCACGGGCGCGGTCGAGCTCATCGTCGCCGATGCCGAGATCAGCCGCGAGGCGTTGCTCGAGATCGTGGAGGAGGCGCACCGGCGCGGCATCCGCGTGCGGATCGCCCCGCGCACGACCGCGATCCTGTCAGAGCGCGCCGAGTACATCCCGGGACAGGCTGTGCCCCTCTTCGAGCTGCGCCCGCCCGTCCTCGCAGGAGCCGACTGGGCCGCGAAGCGCGTCTTCGACGTCGCCCTCAGCGCCGTCGTGCTCGTCGCCGGGCTACCGCTGTGGCTGTGCATCGGCGCCGCGATCAAGCTGTCGTCGCCGGGGCCCGTCTTCTACCGCGACCGTCGCGTCGGTCTCAACGAGCGCGAGTTCCAGATGCTGAAGCTCCGCACGATGGAGGAGGGCGCGGCCGAGCAGCAACCGCGGCTCGAGTACGCGAACGAGGCCGGCGCCGTGCTCTTCAAGATCCGCGACGATCCGCGAATCACGCCGGTCGGGCGGTTCCTGCGACGGTTCTCGCTCGACGAGATCCCGCAGATGATCAACGTCCTGCGCGGGGAGATGAGCCTCGTGGGACCGCGACCGCTGCCGGTGCGAGACTACGAGCGCCTCTCGGACTGGCACCGTAAGCGCTCGCTCGTCCTTCCGGGCGTGACGGGGCTCTGGCAGATCTCGGGCCGCTCCGAGCTCGGCATCGACGACCTCGTCCAGCTCGACTTCTACTACCTCGAGCGCTGGTCGGTCTGGCTCGACGTGAGCATCATCCTGAAGACCATCCCCGCGGTGATCGCGCGCCGCGGAGCGTACTGACTTTCGTAGCGGCGCTCGGATGAGCCCGAGCGTCATCCTGCGGCACCTGCGCCCGGGCCTGCCCGTGCGCAGGCAGGAGGCGCTGCGCGACGGCGAGCTCTACTGGATCGCCTCCGGCCGCGACCGCGGGCTCGTCTTCCTCTACGCCTCCGGCCACCGCCGCCACTGCATCTCGGAGGACGACTACGTGCGCCTGTTCCCCGACCGGCCCATCGCGCCGGTGACGGCGAAGCTGGCCGCGTCGCTGCCGCCCGGCCCGCTGGTGCCCCAGAGCCGAGGGGCCTCGCTCGAGGAGCTCCTCGCCACCTCCACGGAGACGGACGACATCCGCGAGGCACTCTGCGCCGGCTTCGGCGGCTCCGGCTACGAGATCGGCGCCGGCGACCGGCCGACACGGGTGCCGATCGGCAGCCGCGCGCGC
>CAZCIJ010000048.1:3635-6031 GCA_964498265.1 uncultured Gaiellales bacterium
CATTCCGCATCCGATCAGGCCCAGGACGCCGGATCGTTCGTCGGAAAGGATCCTCGCTACTTCGTGCGGGTGTCGATCCTCGAGACGATCGAGCACATGCCGTCGATCGAGGACGGGAGCGCGGACTTCTTCGTCGCCTGCCACGTGATCGAGCACGTTCGCGACGTCCTCGGCGCCTTCGAAGAGCTGGGGCGGAAGCTCAGGCCCGGCGGCCAGGCGGTTCTGGTCATTCCCGACGGCCGCCACATCTTCGACTCGGGAAGGCCGGTGACGACGCTCGAGCACCTCGTCGCCGACCACCTCGTGCCCGATCGCGACGAGCTCGACCACTACCTGGAGTTCTTCCGGCGGGCGGCCCGGGAGCCGGACTGGATCGAGGTTGCGCTCGAGGGTCAGCGGCGCGGGCGCGACGTCCACCGGCACGTCTTCAGCCCGGACTCGGTGCGCGACCTCCTCGCCTACGTCCAGGGCGAGCTCGAGCTTGCGCACGCCGAGCTGCTCGAGCCAGCCCACGCCCAGGAGCTGGCCGAGCTCTACGTGCGCTTCACGAAGTGATCCCGCGCGCCTGCGCGTACCGGGCCAGGCGATCGCAGGGGATGCTGATCGTCCACGGACCGGTCTCCGGCGTCGGGTGGATTGGGACGACCGCCTCCCCCGCGGGGTCGTTCCGGCAGAGGTCGGCGTGCAGGGGCAGCCAGGTCTGGAACGACGGGCCTGCCGAGGTGAGATTCGTCCAGCGGTAGTTGATGCCGACGAGGGCGACGAGCCAGCTGGCGGCGAGGAGGGACACGGCCATCCGCGCTCGCGCGTCCAGCGTCGACAGCCGCGGGAGGGGCGAGCGCGCGGGCTGCCGCGTGGCGGGAACTAGCAGGGCGGCGATCAGGCAGAGCATCGGAACGATCGAGTAGCGAGAGTTGCCCAGGTTGGCCATCCCGTCGGGGAGGACCACAGGGAGCATGAAGGCGATCCCGCGCTCGTAGGTCGCGGCCGCCCAGGCCGTGGCCGAGGCGGCGACGAACAGGGCCACGGCCGCTCGCTCTGCCCGAGCCTGCCGGAGCCAGCGGTATCCGAGGACGAAGGCGAGCAGCAGGAAGACGGTCACGAGGGTCGCGCGGCCGCCGATGCCGAGCACCACGTCGGGGTAGAAGCGGTCGCCGAACAAGAGCTCGGCGAGCACGCGGTACCCGTACAGGCTGATCGCCTCGCGGTGGAGGCCCGCGTCGGGCGAGTCCACGCCGGGGCTGTGGGCCATGACCCAGAGCTGTCCTCCCGCGGCGATCGCGAAGCAGACGGGGAGGACGAGCTCGCTCCGCTCACGTCGTCGCACGAGCCGCCACAGCGCGAGCGGGAAGAGCAGGAGAGCGAGCGGATCGGAGAGCGTCGCCGCGACGACGATCGCGACTCCTGCGACGAGGCGCGTCCGCGTGGGCCGCAGATCGAGGAACGCGATCAGCGCCGCGAACACGAGGTAGAAGTGGAGGTTGGCCGTGTTGAGCATCACCTCGGCTCCCGCCACCGGCAGCAACACGACGGCGAGCGCGAGCAGGGCCCGGCGGCGCGCGGAGGGGATCACCGAGCCCGCGGCCCCGTAGACGTAGACGGCGAGCAGCGCGGTGACGAGCGCGCAGGCGAGGGTGATGCCGGCCGGCCAGCCGGCGGCGGGAAGCGGCTCGACCGCAGCCGCGATCAGGCGTGGGACCAGGTGCGCATAGCCGGCGTAGCCGTCGAACACGACGCCCGTGAACGGCTCGTGCAAGGCCTGCGTGAGGAACACCGCTCCGTCCTCGGCCCAGATCGTCCGCCACGGGGGCTCTCCGGACTGGCGGAAGACCTGAGCGGCGACCGCGGCCAGCAGGAAGGCCGCGAGAGCGAGCAAGCGCAGGGGTAGGCCGGCGCGGCGCGTGCGGCGTGCAGCCCCCGAGAGGGCGTCGCGAAGGCGTTGCCTGCTGAGCGCGAGCCGGCCGGGACGATCCGGAGCCGTGACGGCCACCGTGCGCGGCCCTACGTCGTGGCGGACTCGAGGAGCGGAAGGGCGGCGCTTCGCCGAGGCTCGAGCAGGAAGGCGTGCAGCACGGACTCGAGCCCGGCCCCGGCGCTCTCCCACGTTCGCTCCTCGACGAAGGCCCGGGCGCGCCGCGCTCGCTCCGCGGAGGCGTCCCGCTCGTCGAGCGCACGCTCGATCACCGCGGCGATCGCGTCCGGCGTCGGCTCGGCCAGGAGCGCGAGCTCGCCGCTCTTGCCGAGGACGCTGCGCACGTTGGCCAGGTCGAGCTCGACGAGCGGTAAGCCGCTCGCCAGCATCTCGAGGGAGACGAGCGAGAGGTTCGTGAGCGACAGCGCCACGCCCGCGCTGGCGCGCCGGTAGAGGGCGGCGAGCTCGCGGGGCGCGACGACGC
>CAZCIJ010000048.1:6041-14079 GCA_964498265.1 uncultured Gaiellales bacterium
GGAAGGGCACGCGCAGGGGCAGCGAGGAGCCGAACAGCACGACGCGGACGTCGGCCCGGCGCTCGACCAGGGTGGCGAGCGCGGCCAGCGCGAGGTCGACGGCGCGCCGCTCGGTCTCCCGGCGTGCGTAGACCGCGACGACTCCCGGCTCGCGGGCCGCGTGCTCGCCGAAGGGATAGGTGCTCGTATCCGTGCCGTACGGAAACCAGCGAGCCTCGGCGCCGTGGCGCTCTTCCAGCATGTCCACGAGCCACGGCGTGAAGGCGACGCAGCGCAGCCCCATGCGGTAGGTCTCCTCCGCCCAGAGCGACTGAGCGGAGGTCGCGTGGAAGTACGGCTCGTAGTCCTGGACGAGATAGGTCTTCTCGAGGCAGCGGGGGAGATCGCGCACGGGATAAGCCGTCCACCAGTTCGTCGCCATCGCGACGTCGGCGGAGTGGAAGTCGTCGAGGCCTACGAAGAACGGCGCGTCCACCGGGACGAAGTGCTCGCGGACCTCGGCGCGCAGCTCGTGAGCCGGCCGCGACTCGATCCCTAGGGGGTCGAACACGAACACTGCGCACTGGTGGCCGCGGCGCTCGAGCTCGCGAACGAGACGGAAGATGGTCATGTGCCCCCCAGAGCCAACGCCCCAGGGCGGAACGACCCAGGCGACGGTCAGCGGTCCCGCCGGGCGCCCGCCGTGCAGCGCCAGGGCAGGCGGCCGGCGCGGGTAGCTGCCGCGCACGAACTCCCATTCCCAGTCCTCGGCGAGCTCCACCCGCTTGCGCGCGAACCGCGGCGGGTCGAGGAGCGGGCTGCGCGGGACGTCGTAGGGGGTAAACGTCGAGCGGCCTTCGAGCGAGAGCGCCCGGCGCGCCCAGCCCGGCAGCCTGCCCGAGCGCGAGCCGAGGATGGCTCCCGTCTGGCGGAGCGCGTAGTGGCGCAGGGAGACGGCGTGGGCTTTGCGCAAGGCCGCGCCGTGGACGCCGCGCTCGGCCAGCCAGCTGCGATCGGCCGCGGCCTGCGCGCGTACCGTTCGCGCGGTGGCGCGCAGGCCGGCGGGCTCGCGGTGGCCAAGCACCTCGCGCAGGCCGCGGTACTCGTCGAAGTAGCGGCGCATGAACGCGATGGGCCGGTAGTCGTGCGAGTGGATCACCTGGGCACGGGGATGGAACACCTTCGCGTAGCCGGCTTCGACGAGCTCGCGGCCGAGGAGCTGGTCCTCGGCGTAGGGCACGTCGCGGTAGGGGATCGTGCGCCAGGCCCAGCGGGCGAGGCAGCAGTTGACGTCGGAGAGGAACGTCAGGTGCCCGGGCGCGGCCCGGTAGGCGGCCAGGCCCGCGGCGGAGCGGTCGAGACGCTGCACGTCGATCTCGCTTCCGCCGCCCCAGCCGGCGAAGTGCTGCTCGAGCTCTCTGGCGATCATGTGGCTCGCGTCGGGCCGCGGGAGGTGCGGCCCGAACACGGCGGCGACTTCCGGCGCGGCCTCGAAGCCCGCGAGGAGCGCCGCCAGCCAGCCCTCGTGCGCGGGAACCGCGTCCTGCGTCAGGAAGGCCACGTGCTCGCCGCTCGCGAGCTCCATGATGCGGTTTCGCGTTCCCCCGTGCGAGAACTCGCGCTGAGGGATCTCGTGGACGGTCGCTCCGTGGCTGCGCGCGATCTCGAGCGAGCCGTCGGACGAGCCCGAGTCGGCGACGAGCAGCTCGACCGCCGCCTCGACGCGCTGGTTGCGGACCGCGCCGAGGGTCTCCTCGAGCGTCGAGCCCCCGTTCAGCACGGGGATCGCGACCGTGACGGCCGCCGTCATCGGGCGGAGCGCCGGTCGGCGAGGAAGCGGGCGGCCTTCCTCGCGAGCGCGCGCAGGTCTCGCGCCCACTCGACCACGGCGCGCAGGGGCGCCGTGAGACGCCAGGATCGAGAGCTCTCCATCTGCGTGACGAGCCTGCGGTAGTGCTCGACCTCGTGGTTCATGGCGGCGTTCCGGTTCAGCTCGGCCCACAGCCGGTTGCGCTCGGCGGTCACCTCCTCGAGCGCCCGCTCGGCGCGGGTGGCTCGATCGAGGAGCTCACGCTGGGTGCGGTCGAGCTCGGGCGCTTCGCTCACAGGTCCTCGGCCACCTGTCCCGAGCGCCAGCGGAAGAGGGTCACGCCGGCGACGAGCAGCACGGCGACGATGCCTGCGGGGATCAACGCCTCGGGGACGCTGCCCATGACGTCCGCGACCGAGGGCGAGCCGGCGCCGACGACCTGATGCCGCGCCTCCTGCACGGCGGCGGCGAAGGGGTTGTAGAGGACGTACTCGCGGTAGGGCTCGGGCACGAAGTCGATCGTCCAGATGATGGGGCTGCCCCAGAAGATCAGGAGCAGTACGACCTCCCACATCGGCTGGAGGTCACGGAAGCGCACGTAGAGGATGCAGAGGATGAGCGAGAGCGACACGGCCAGCACCATCAGCCCCAGCACGATGGGGACGAGGTAGAGCCAGGTGGGCCCGGGGTGGACGCCGTCCACGACGGCGAGCACGAGCACGACGACGAGGCCGAGGACGAGGTTCGCCGCCGCCGTCAGCGAGACCGCGATCGGGATCGCGGCTCGCGGGAAGGCGACCTTGCGCAGGAGGCTCTCGCGGGCGACGAGGCTCGAGATCCCCATGCTCGTCGCGTCGCCGAGAAACCCGTAGAGAACGATTCCCAGGAGGAGCACGACCGGGTAGTGGGGGACGGCGTCGCCGATCCGGACGATCTTCGTGAAGACCACGTAGAGCACGGCGAACTGGAGCAGCGGCCGGACGACCGTCCAGACGTAGCCGAGGAGCGTCCCGAAGTAGCGGAGCTTGAACTCCGAGCTGGCGAGCGTTCTCGTGACGTAGAGGAAATGCCGCCAGGGCGAGACGCCGCCGCGCGGAGCGCCGCCGACAGGCGCGGCCTCGTCGAGCGCGCTCATGGCGCCGGTGAGGGCGGTGACACCGAGGCGCGCTCGAGCGTCGACGAGTGGGGCAGGTCGACGACGCCCCCCGACCGCGCCTCGCTGCGGACCCCCAGCGAGAGCAGGTTCTCGCGCGAGTCGGCGTAGCGCATCTGATCCTGATAGGCGACCTGCGGGGTGGCCGTATAGGACCCGTGGGCGAGCAGAGCGTGGAACGCGACCGAGTACACGACGGTCTCGCCGGGCTCGTGGATGCCAGTCACGAGCCCGTCGATGAGCGAGTTCGTGACGAAGGCGGGCAGACCGCTCTCGTGGCGGATCATCAGCCCGAACAGCGGGTAGTCGTGACGCTCGTGGAACACGACGCGCATGCGGAACGTGAACCAGTCGCCGGCGCGCAGGCCGGTCGTGCGGTTGCCGTCCGCGTCCTCCACCCAGGCCTCGACGATCTCGGCCGAGCGGTCGCCCCAGCGCTGGGCCTCGACGCCCTCCGCGGGCGGCCCGTCCTCCTGCTGGCCGAACACGAGCGACCGGTACTCGTTGATGACGTCTCTCGGCTCGCCGATCGTCACGGCTCGGCCGTGGTCGAGCAGCAGCACGCGGTCGCAGAAGCGCTCGACCGAGGCGAGGTCGTGCGTCACGAAGACGACCGTCCTCCCCTCTCGCTTGAACTGGCGGAAGACCTCGAAGCACTTCTCCTGGAAGCGGATGTCGCCCACCGCAAGCACCTCGTCCACGAGGTGGAGGTCGGCGTCGGCCTGGATGGCGGCCGCGAAGGCCAGCCGGACGTGCATCCCCGAGGAGTAGTTCTTGAGCTTCAGGTCGACGAAGTCCTCGAGCTCCGCGAAGGCGATGATGTCCGGGAAGCGGCGCCGCGCCTCCGCCGGCGACACGCCCAGCAGCGACGCGTTGACGACGACGTTGTCCAGGGCCGGGAGCTCGCCGTTGAAGCCGACGCCGAGCTCGATGAACGGCGAGACACGCCCGTGCAGGGCGATATGGCCCCGGTTGGGCCTGTAGATGCCGGCGAGGCACTTGAGGAGCGTGCTCTTTCCCGAGCCGTTGGCGCCGATGACGCCGAAGAACTCTCCCGCGTCGATCTGCAGCGAGACGCCGCGGAGAGCGTCGAGCTCGCGGGCAGCGTAGGACTGCAGCGGGTGGAGCACCCGCTGCTTGATCGTGTACGGCCGGTCGAACGGGATCCGGAACGTCTTCCAGACGCCTTCGCACGAGACCGCGGTGCTCAAGGCTCAAACCGTATCAACGCCGCCACCCGCCTCACGCCGCAGGCGACGCCTTTCCCTGAGGGCGTACGGGAGGGCCGCGCCGTAGCCGAGGGTGGCGCGGACGCGCCGCCGTACGAAGGTGAGGTCGGGCCGCTCGCCGGCCAGGGCCCGGGCGACGACGTCGCGCTTGACGTGCAACGCGGTCGTGTACAGCGAATCGCCGACCGCCGCCCGCACAGCGGCCGCGGAGGCGTTCTTCGTGTGGACGATGAGGCGGTTGCGCTCGTTGTAGTGGTCGAAGAGCGCCGAGCCGGGACCCGTCGAGGATGCGTGTGCGTGACGGACGACGGAGGCGGGAACATACGCGTAGCGCCAGCCGCGAAGGCGCCCGCGCCAGGCGAGGTCGAAGTCCTCGTAGTAGAGGAAGAGGCGCTCGTCGAACAGCCCCACCTGCTCGAGGTACGGTCTGCTGAGGAGGACGGCGGCGCCCGACCACGAGGGAACCTCGACCGCCTTGTCGTACTGACCGCGGTCGGGCTCGAGGAAGCCACGGTCGCCCCCGAAGCCACGCGCCACGGCCGCCGCGCCCGCGCTGTTGACGACGGGGACGTCGAGCGGCTTCGCCGGGACGGAGACCCACGCGGGCTCGCCCCGGGCCACGATGCCCTCGCGGAGACCGCCCGAGCGGACGACGGTGTCCTCGGGACGATCCGCCGCTGTGCGCAGCTCGACGCGAGCCCCGCTCGCGCCCACCGGAACCAGCAGGCGCGCGCGCCCCGCGGTCCACTGGTAGGTTTCGTCGCGGTCCCGCTCGGGGCCGTGGAAGCCGTCGGCGAAGTACGAGCGGGACATGACGTCCTCGCCGTCGCTGCGGATGCCGAGGATGCGGATCCCGAGCGGACGCGGGTCGCCGCGACCGCGGACGTGAACGCGGCTGTCGAGCTCGATCTCCGCGTACGAGCCCGCGAGGAGGACCTTCGGGCACGCGGCTCCGAGGCCGGGGTCGGCCTCGAGGCGCCGGACGAGCGGCGCCAGCCAGCCGGGGTCGACGAGCGCGTCGTTGTTCACGAGCGCCGCGTAGCGCGAGGCGCCCAGGTCGCGGAGCGCGAGGTTGCTCGCCCCGGCGAAGCCCAGGTTCCGAGCCGCGCGCACCAGGCGGACGGCTGGAAAGGCGTCCGCGACCGCGTCGGCGCTCCCGTCGGCGGACGCGTTGTCGACGACGACGATCTCGAGCAGGCCGGGGTCCCAGTCGGTCGCGGCGAGCGCCTCGAGACATCGCAGCACGAGCTCGCCCCCGTCGCGGTTGACGACGACGGCTCTGACTGGAGGCCTGTCCGGAAAGTGAACGGGAGCGCCTAACATGCGTCACGCACCGCGATGCGGCGTCCTCAGTCGCGCCCATATGGCCTGCATATGGGCGCTCCCTGCGTCCTTGCCTCGCGGCACGTGCCGCGTGTCATGCACCGCCGCCACTTTCCGGACAGGTCCCTGGAGCGCACCGTGCTATTGTTGCGGCGCCACTTGTTGCGCCGCCGGTCGACGAGCCTAGAGAGCCGAGCCCGCGCGCTCGGGGAGAACTGGCGCGACTCGCCCTACTACGACAGGGCAGAGCCCGAGATGGAGCGGCAGTGGGCGGAGCAGATCTTCCCGCTGATCAGCGACTGCGACTTCTCGGTCGTCGTCGACCTCGCCGCAGGCCACGGCCGCAACACGGAGAAGCTGCGCCACCTCGCCGGCAAGGTCTACGCCGTCGACATCAACGAGGCCAACGTCGCGTTCTGCCGCGAGCGCTTCGCCGGCGACCCTCGGGTCGAGTGCCTGGTCTGCGACGGCGTCAGCCTGACGGGCATTCCGGACAAGAGCGTCTCGCTCGTCTACTCCTTCGACTCGATGGTGCACTTCGACAGCGACGTCGTCCGGGCCTACCTGCGCGACATCGCGAGGGTGCTCCGTGCCGGCGGCCGGGGCATGTGCCACCACTCGAACTACACGGGGAACCCGACGGGGGACTTTCGCGCGAGCCCGCACTGGCGCAACTTCATGTCGAAGGAGCTCTTCGAGCACTACTGCCACAAGGAAGGGCTCAGCGTCGTGCGCGCCCAGCTGCTCGACTGGGAGCTGCCGGCGCTCGACTGCATCACCGTGTTCGAGCGGTAGTGCGGCGTCTCCCAACCTTTCACCTGAAACTCACGTTCCTAGAGGTGCCGCAGGCGCTCGGGGTGCTTGCGCACGAAGCGGAGGATCCCGCGCCAGTGCCACAACGTCCGGCGCGTGAGGAGGCGGCGGTCGATCACCGCGGGGTAGTGGTGGACGGCGGTGGCCGCGGGCACGTACCAGCGCTCCCAGCCCGCCTTCGCCGCCCGGTAGCAGAGGTCGATGTCCTCCCCGTAGAGTCGGAAGCGCTCGTCGAACCCGCCGAGCTCGTCGAGCATCGCTCGCCGGTAGAGGAGGAAGCCGCCGAGCATCCAGTCCGCCTCGACCGGCTCGAGGGGCTGCTCGTCGAGCAGGTAGTGGGAGCGCTGGCGCTCGAAGGGTCGCAGGAGCGCGCGCAGTGGCGTCCGCCGCACGAGCGTCCCGGAGACCGTCGGGAAGCGCCGCCGGGACGGCTGCCAGCGCCCGTCCGGGTAGCGCAGCCTGGGACCGGCGACGCCGCAACGAGGACGCCCCTCCATGAAGCCGGCGAGGGTCGCGACGGCCCAGGGATCGGCGACGGTGTCGGGGTTGGCGACGATGACCGCCGCCGCGCTCGTGCGGCCGACGCCGAGGTTCGCGTTGGCCGCGAAGCCGTGAGGCCGCTCTCGCTCGAGCAGGGACACCTCCGGGGGTAGCGGGGTCGTGTCCGGCAGGTTGGCCACGACGACGAGCTCGTCGACCTGAGGTAGGAGAGACTCGAGGCACGCCCCGAGCAGCTCGGAGCGGCCGTGGGTGACGACGACGGCGGCGACGTTCACAGCAGCGTCCTGTAGACGGTGAGCGTCCGTCGCGCCGTCGCCTCCCAGGAGTACCGCCGCGCCCGCTCGAGCCCTGCGGCGGCCAGCCGGGCACGCTCCGAGAGCGCGGTCTCGATCCCCGCGGCGAGCGCCTCCGGGTTGCCGGGCTCGACGAGCACGGCGGCGTCGCCGGTGACCTCCGGCACGGCGGCGGCGCGGGCTGCGACGACGGGGGTGCCGCAGGCCATCGCCTCGACCACCGGGAGCCCGAAGCCCTCGAAGCGCGAAGGGAACACGAGGCATGCGGCGCCACGGTAGGCGGATGCGAGGGTCTCCGCGTCGAGATGGCCGAGGAGCTGGACGCGCTCCTCGAGGCCGAGGGCTCGCACCGCCTCTCGCAGCTCACGTCCGCCTCGCTTGTCCGGGCCGGCGAGCAGCAGGCGCAGCCCGGAGTCGAGCAGGGGGAGCGCGCGCACCGCTGCGAGCGGATCCTTGCGCGGCTGGATGGCCCCGACGAAGAGCAGGTAGGGAGCTCCGCCGCGGACCGGCCCTTCGGGCGTGAACGCCGGGCCGACCCCGTTGGGGGTCACGACCACACGCTCCTCCGGGAGCCGGTAGCGCTCGGCGATGTCCCGGCGCGTCCACTCGGACACCGTGAGCACGGCGTCCGCACGCCGGACGGAGCGCGGGACGAGCGTGCGGAAGAGCAGACGGTCGTGGAGGGCCATGAACTCGGGATGGCGCTCGAAGGAGAGGTCGTGGACCGTGACCACGAGGCGACCGGGCGCCCTGGGGGGCAGCACGTACTGGAAGTGCGAGACGTGCGGGCGGAGACGGCGGAGCACGACTGGCAGCCGGACGCCCGTCCGCAAAGCCTGGCTCCGCGCGGGGAGGTGGACGGCGCGAATTCCCGGCGGCACGAGCTCAGGGTGCCGCGTCACCGCGGCGAGCTCGAGATCCTCGGCCAGTGCGCCGG
>CAZCIJ010000049.1:0-14075 GCA_964498265.1 uncultured Gaiellales bacterium
CGCCGACCATGGCGACGAGCTTGCCTTCCTCCTGGAGGCGCCGTACCTCGAGCGCCTTGTCTTCGGGCAGCACCTCGGCAAGGACGCGATCGATGCCGACCTCCGCGGCGATCGCCTCGGCGGTGCGGCGGTTGTCGCCGGTGATCATCACGACCTCGAGCCCCAAGCGCCTGAGCGCCGCAGGTCACGGGTTGAATCCCGTACGCTCCATCAAGAGTCTCCTGTAAATGGGCCTCTTTCGGGCTCAGGAGGGGATGCCGGGCGGTCCGGTGATCTCGATTCCGTACTCGGCCGCGAGAGCGGTCAGCTCCTCCGGGGAGGGTGGTTGGACGGATTCGGGCGGGAGGGTGAGGCTCTCAGCCGGCACGGATCCGGCGCGGATGAAGTCCGCGAAGGGGGCGGGTTCGGTGACCATCAAGAAGCGGGCTTCGGTGGAGGTGACGAGGAAGGTGTGCGGGATGTCGCGGGGCCCGTAGACGAACGATCCCGCCGGGGCCACGATCGTCTCACCGTCGACCCAGAGGGTTAGTTCGCCTTCGATCACGTAGAACCACTCGTCCTCGTTGTGATGGACGTGCAACGGCGATCCGCTCCCTCCCGGCCAGACGAATTCGATCAGGGCCAGCTGGCCGTCGGTTGTCGCAGCGTCAGCCTTGATCGTGCCCAGAGCACCGAGGAACCAGCGCGCATCACCCTCCCCTGGCTGGTGGGCGATCGGCGCGACGGATGGGCTCGGAGTAGTGCTCATGACAGCTCCTTTCGCTTCGCGGCTCAGGTGGCGCGGCGGAGACAAACTCCTTTCACCGTACACCCGTGGTTGATGAACTGCACCATACTCCGGGCATGCAGTACCTGTCAAGTTTGATTGCACAATGATGGATGATTAAAGTACCGTGGACATACGTCGATCGTCGGGCAGCAGCACCCTCGCGAGGAAGCCGAGCGAAGCGGTCCCTCAACGGACCCGATCCGAGCCGGAGTTGACGGGCTCGCCTCCCGTGGCGGCCGGAATCCCGACGCGGAGCGGCTCGAGCCAGGCGGCCGGCAGCACGGGCGGAACCTTGCCCGGGTAGTGGGGAACGACGCGCAGGGCGAGCTCGCCGGCCGGGCGGGTCTCGATCGCGGGGCGGAGGTCGTCGATGCTCATCGCCAGCCGCAGGCTGGGAGCGATCTGGAAGTCGGCGGCGTTCAGCTCCGTGCCGCCGATCACTCCGGCGGCGATCCAGCCGTCTATCCGCTGAAGCATTCCTGGCAGGAGTGAGATCGCGCGCCGCACGTTGTCGTCATTGGCCGCGTGGGCGCGGGCGTCGAGGGCGATAAAGGGGCCGGCCATCCTTACCCCGAGGCCGTGCGGGAGGCCGACCCTCGCCCCCTCCAGGTAGCTGCGAAGCGGCGCGGTCTTCCTTCGCAGCGACCACAGGAGGATCTGTCGGACCCGATGCTGCAGGTCTTGGTCGCCGAAGTGCTCGATCTCCTCGACCGCCGCTCGGTGCTCCGGGTCGGCGGGGAAGAGGGGCCGCTCGGGTCTTAGGCGCTCGAGTTCGCGGGTGATCTCAAGCGAGCCCTGGAACCTTTGCCCGTCGATCTTGAGCGCCGGTACGGTCACACGGGGGAATCGCAGCGCTTTCAGCACGCCCCACGAGACCACCGGCAGCAGGTCGGTGCGCTTGTAGGGAATGCCCTTGTAGGCGAGCATCCGCTGCACCGAGACGCCGGGGTGGGAGCCGGGGATCGTGAAGAGGCGAACTTTGCCTGGGCTCGAGCTCGGCAGGTCGAGTTCCGGCGCCCTAGCACTGGGTTGCTCGGTGGTCTTGAGGGCTGGCACGTGTACTCCTTTCATCGCACAATATTGGTTGATGAAAGAGAACTGTACGCTCGTCTGGTACTCTTTGTCAAGTTTGGCTGCACAGTGGTGAACGATAAAAAAAGCACGAAGCGTAAGTACAGGCTCAAACAGCGGGCCGACGACATGGCTGCGACCAGGCGACGGATCATCGAGGCAGCCGTCGCCCTGCACGGGACCGTCGGGCCAGCCCGCACCACCATCAGTGCTATCGCCCAACGCGCCGGCGTCCAGCGCCACACCGTCTACCGACACTTCCCCACCGACGCAGACCTCTTCGGCGCCTGCTCGACCCACTATTTCACCGAGAACTCGCCACCCGACCAAGAGCCCTGGCGCGCGACAAAGGACCCGCAGCAGCGGCTCAGACGAGCACTCGATGAGCTCTACGCCTATTACGAGCGCAACGAGCCGATGTTCACGAAAGTCCTCCGCGACCTCGAGCTCGTCGAGGCCTTGCCGCCGACGATGAGTTCCTTCCAGCTCTACCTGGCCGAGACGATTGAAACCCTGGCGGTCGGCTGGGGCACCCGTGGGCGCAGACGACGTCTGCTCACCGCAGGGCTCCGCCATGCCCTCGACTTCCATGTCTGGCGCTCGCTTGCGATCGACAACGAGCTGACCCGAACCGAAGCCGTCCAGCTCAGCACCGGACTCGTCGAGGCCGCTGCCGCTCCCCGGCGGCGCGCGGCTGCCTGAGAACTCGAGAGGAAACAGACAGACCTGTAGCCGGGATTCACTCCTCTCCCACCAGCCCGACTCGGGCATCGACGCGAGGTGGTTTTGCCCAGAGAGCGTCTCGGAGTCCCGAAACGGGGACTGCCCTCGCACTCACAAGACGATCGGAGTCCCGCCCGGGGGTCCCGGGGCCCGTCGAACCCTGCCGTCGCGGCCGGCCTAACGAGGCGCTACTCGGCACCGGCCGGCGAGCTCCCGTCGGCGCCGACCGGCACCGCCCAGAGGCCCCGGCCCGACAGGGCCAGACTCGGCGCTGACCGGCTCGAACCCGAAAGCGCCGACCGTCGGCGCAGCAGGGGTGGCACTTTGACCACGTTTCGCCACCGTCCGCCACCCCTTGAACACCCGCAAACCCGGTGTTCATCCAGCCATCCCGCCTGCCGCCCGGGGAGGCGGCCGGGCCAGCGCCTCCCGCGGCGGAACCCGTCTTCGCTCCGGCTTACGCCTGAGCCGGCTCGGGCATCAGGCCGAGCTGCTGCATCAGGGCCAGGGAGTCGAAGTACTGGCGGCACTCCTTGACCTGATCGCCCTCAAAGCTGAAGTGAAGCGCGGCGGGTGTTACCTGCTGCCTGCCGGTCGCGGCGAAGTCGCCGAAGGGGCCGGTGAGCGTCCCCTCCCAGGTGACTTCAAGCGCTACCCTGTCGCCGCTGGCAAAGCTGCTCGTCACCTTTCCCTTCGCGTCGGGCATCGTCGTCGTCTAGCCCTCGAACAGTCCAATGATCTCGCTTGAGCCTTCGTCGCGCCGTCCGGTTCCGACCTCGTCGTAGACGCAGTCGGGGCGGATCTGCGCCGCGAGGCGCTCCCAGTCGTGGTTGTTGAACGCGTCGATGAACTCGCGGGCCGTGGTCGTGTTGTCGGCCATTTGCTCCTCCTTCCTCGCAGGGGCAGAAGCCGACCCGACACACGCGGCCCGGCGGCAGGCATCAGCAGACGCACTCCTGCCCGGGTCGGGAACACGGCCCAGTCTGACAGCGAACCCCTGCGCCAGCAAGGGCGCGCCAGGACCTCGGAGATCGGAAACGGGTCTGGTGCGGCGCCTCCCAACGTTGCGCCTGAAACTCGCCTCCCGCGACGCCGCGCTTTCCGGCCGCTCCGCGGCCGGGGCAGCTTTCTCTTTTCGAGAGATCCCGAGCCGCTCCGGTCGCTCGGGCCAGGCCACGCCGGCTGCCCCAGCCTCACGCCTGAGCGAGCCGGCTGACTCCCGACGTGCCACGGTGAGCCTCTCGACAGCGGCAAAGTACGCTCAAAGCGACGTTAGAATGTGCACGTGGCGAGCGAGACCTGCGACCTGCTCTGCCTGGACCTCGACCGCGCCGAGGCTCTCCGCCTGCACCGGCTCGCGGACGAGCACGCACGGGAGGCGGCGCGACGGGCAGCGGCGCTGGGAAACCCGACTCGTCTCGCGCTCGCCGTCGCCCTGGCCCAAGGCGGTGAGCTCTGCGTCTGCGACCTCGCCTGGATCGGCGAGCGCTCGATCCCGCTCGTCTCCCATCACCTGAGGTCGCTGCGCGCCCACGGCCTCGTCGAGTCGCGCCGCGAAGGCAAGATCGTCTTCTACCGGCTGACCTCGACCGGCGCCGCCCTGCTCGATGCCGTGCTCGACGCGGTGGCGCCACTGCGGCGCTGACGGTGCAGAGCGCGTCGCTTCCCGAGCTACGCTCGCGGGCAGGCAGCGAGCGCTGGCTCCGGGACGCACGACGAGCGCGCCTGCTCTCCTGGATCAGCCTCGCCTGGATGGGGGCCGAGGGCACCATCGCGATCGTGGCGGGCATCCTCGCCGGCTCGATCGCGCTCGTCGGCTTCGGTATCGACAGCGCCATCGAGGGCGCCGCCAGCCTCGTGATCGTCTGGCGCTTCACGGGCGCCCGGGTCCTGTCCGAGCGCGCCGAGCGCCGCGCGCAGCAACTGGTGGCGCTGCAGTTCTTCCTGCTCGCGCCCTACGTCACCGCGGAGGCCCTGCACAAGCTCGTAGCCGGGGAGCAACCGGACGCGAGCTGGCTGGGCGTCGGCCTCACGGCCTCGAGCCTCCTCGGTATGCCGCTGCTCGGGACGGCAAAGCGCCGCCTCGCCCGCCGGCTCGACTCGCCGGCGACCCACGGCGAGGGAACCCAGAACCTCCTCTGCGCGTACCTCGCGGCAACCGTCCTCGCAGGGCTCCTCGGCAACGCCCTCTTCGGCCTGTGGTGGCTCGATCCGGCTGCCGCCCTCGGCGTCGCCGCCCTCGCGACCCGCGAGGGAGTCGAGGCCTGGCGAGGCGACCCCTGCTGCTAGCTCGCCCGGGCTACGACCAGGGGTACGGGGAGCTCGAGACCGGGTGGAGGTCGCCCGTCTCGAAGCGCTCGAACCGGAACGGGTGGAGCAGGCGCGAGTGGTCGCCGCAGAGGACCTTCGCCACCTCGCGGCCCACCCCGATCATCTTGTAGCCGTGGTTCGAGTCGAGCACGCAGTAGGCGTTCGGCTTGATGTAGTCGAACACGGGGAAGTTGTCGACCGTGAAGGCTCCCATCCCTCCGGAGCGCGCGACCTTGTACAGGGGGCGGCAGCTCGCGAAGCGGGCCATCGCGTGCGAAAGAGCGGCACACCACATGTCGGGAAAGCCCGGGTCGACGTCCGTGGTCTGGGGGTACGGGTCGATCTGCGCCTCCGGCCCGACCATCACGGGAGAGGCGCCGCCCTGCACCCCTTCGCGGTCCTGCTTGTAGTAGATGCCCCAGAGCTCGTCGGTCACGAGCCGTCCCTCGTCCGTGTAGAGCGGTGCATCCGTGTCCAGGTGGATGACGGGCGGCATCGAGCCGTCCGGGAGCGAGAAGAGACGCGGATCGACCGTGATCTCCCCCTCCTGGAGGTTCCAGTACGTCCACATCGGCCGGTCTCTCGCGACCTCCCCCGAGGGGGTGTGCACGTCGATCGTCATCGGCATCTCGAGCATCGCCCAGAAGTGCTTGGCCCAGGGCCCGGGCGCGATGACCACCTGCTCGCCGACTTCGACGACGCCCTGGTTCGTGATCGCCGAGACGATCGTCCCGTCGCTCTCGAGCTCGAATGCCTTGACCTCGACGCCGCTCGCGATCCGGACGGACCGGCTGTCGCACTTCGCCTTCAACCCCAGCACGGAGTCGACGTTGAACGCGAAGCCGCCCTCGTGCTCGTGCAGGAGGACGTGCACCCCCCTCGCGCGCCAGTCCGGGAAGAGGCGCTTCATGTACGCGTCGACCTCGCGCTCGCCGAGGACGAGCGACGAGCGATAGCCGATGCCCTCCTGCCGCTCGAACGTCGCCGTGAGGTCGGCGACCTGCCGCCGCGACCCGAGCGCCATGTAGCCCACGGCTTTGTAGGCGTACGCGGCCGGATCCGACTCCCAGACCTCGACGCACGCCTGCATGAGCTCGCTCATGGCCGGCTGGAAGTAGTTGTTGCGGACGACGCCGCAGGCGATGCCGGACGCTCCGGCGCCCGGGCCGTGCTTGTCGACGACGAGGATGTCCGAGCCGGAGCCGAGGCCGCGCGACTCGAGCTCTCCCGCGAGATGGTATGCGGTCGAGAGACCGTGGATGCCGGCGCCGATCACGAGGTAGCGGGTCGAGCGACGTCGAGGCAATTTATTGCCTCCTCGGCAATAGTGTGTCAAAATTCTCTCGGTACACCGTACCATGGCACGCACCGGACAGCCAGCCATCCGTCACATCGCCTCTGTGCAGCGGGCGATCGCCGTTCTCGACGAGCTCGCCGGCGAGGCGGATCTCGGCACGAACGAGATCGCACGCCGGACGGGCATCAACCCGAGCACCGTCTCCCGGCTGCTCGCGACGCTCGCTGAGGGCGGTCTCGTCGATCACGTCGCCGGAACGGGCCGCTACCGCCTCGGTCCGCGTCTGATCCACCTCGGCAACGCCGCCCTCGGACGTCTCGATCTCCGCGAGATCGCACGCCCTCACCTCCACTCCCTCGTCCGGGAGACGGGCGAGACCGCGACCCTCTGCGCGGCGGCGGGGCACGACGTCGTGACCGTCGACTTCGCCCAGAGCCCGGCGTCCGTGCAGAGCGTCGCGCGCATCGGCCGGCCGAGCGTGCCCCACGCCACTGCAGTCGGCAAGGTGTTCCTCGCGTACGGCGGGGAGCTGTCGCCCGGCCGGCTGGAGGCGTTCACCGAGCGCACGATCACGAACCGTGAGACGCTGTCCGCGGAGCTCGCCTCGGTCGCGAGGCGAGGATTCGCGCAGGCAATCGGAGAGCGGGAAGAGGATCTGAACGGCATCGCGGCGCCGATCCTCGGAGACCAGGGCCGGCTCGCGGGGATCCTCGGCATCCAGGGGCCGGCGTCGCGGTTCGACAAGGCGCGCGTGCGCTCGGCCGCCGAGCCGCTGCTCGAGCACGCCTCGGCGATCTCGGCCGAGCTCGGAGCACCTCACCGCTTGAACGCGTTGCGCACGGGTGATAGACAGCCCGCATGAGCGTCGCTCGCCTCCGGCTCGCTCCCGTTACGCCAGAGGCTGGCCTATGAGCGGCGACGTCATCCGCACCGCGTTCGACCGGCCGCAGCGAGCCCTGGGCGGCGAGCTCGTCGACTGGGAGGGGTGGTACTGGCCGAACACGTTCGGTGACCCGATCGCCGAGCACCACGCGGTTCGCAACGACATCGGCGTATGGGACGCGTCGCCGCTGCGCAAGTGGGCGTTCATGGGCCCGGACGCGCTCCTGGCCGCCGACCGGGTCTTCACGAACGACATGCTCGGCCTCGAGATCGGACAGGTGCGGTACGCGCCCTTCTGCGACGAGAACGGAAGGATGGTCGGGGACGGTACGGTCTTCAAGACCGCGGAGGACTCGTGCATCGTCGTCACGGCGCTCGACTCCGATCTTGGCCATCTCGAGGAGGTGACGAGCGGGCTGCACGTCGAGATCGAGCCGCGAACGACGGCAACGCCGCAGCTCGGCGTCAACGGGCCCCGCGCGCGGGAGCTGCTGCAGACCCTCACCGAGGCGGACGTCTCGTCGCTCGGCTACTTCCGCTTCTTCCCCGAGCTCGTGGAGGTCGGAGGCGTGCCCTGCTGGGTCTCCCGGACCGGCTACTCCGGCGAGCTCGGCTACGAGCTCTTCTGCTCCCCCGACGGAGCCGAGCAGCTCTGGGCGGCCGTCGTCGGCGCGGGCGCACGGCCGTACGGGCTCGCGGCGGTCGAGACCATCCGGATCGAGTCCGGGCTCATCTTCATCGGCTACGACTACTTCCAGCACGAGACGAGCCCCTACGATGTCGGGCTCGACAAGGTCGTCCGCTTCGACGGCCCCGACTTCTGCGGGAAGACGGCCCTCCAGGACGAGGCCGCGAGTCCCCCGAACCGATTCGTGACGCTCGTCGTCGACGGGCCCGTCCCCGAGTACGGCGCCCCGGTGACCAAGGATGGCGAGCCGGTGGGAACGCTGACGAGCCCGTGCGAAAGCCCGACGCTCGCGAAGGTGATCGGGCTGACGGTCCTGCGCGCCGATCTTGCTCGCGAGGGTCAGGCGGTCGAGGTGGCCGTCGAGGGCGGAACGGCCGTCGCGGCCGTCGCGCCGCTGCCGATCTACGACACGAAGAAGACCCGGCCGAGGAGCTGAGGGCGTCTAGTCTCGCGAGCGCCCCGGCTCGCGCAGGAGCGCGACGCCGAGGCAGCCGGCGAGCGCGAGCAGGGCAAGCGCCGTCGAGCGCGTCGAGCCCCAGACGCCGACCGCGATCGCGAGCCCGAGCAGGAGCCCCCGCCCGGCCCTGGCCTCGAGCGTCGAGGAGACCGCTTGCCGCCTCCTGCGCGGCGTCGGCTCGGGCGGTCGCTCCCAGATCGGGCCCGGTACCTCCGCCGAGAGCGCCTCGCCCTCGCCGTAGAGGAGCCACTCCCGCGTCGTTCCCGTCAGCCCCGCGAGATCGTCGAGGAGACCCCACGGAACCCGCCAGCGCTCGAAGCTGCTCACGTCGCGCTCCGAGACGGGCCTCCCCGAGCATGCGCTGAGGTTCTGAGCCATCCCCCGCTCCGTGAGGCATGCTCGCTCCCGCGCCTGCCGGACCCGCCGGCAGACCTCCCGCCGCTGGGCTCCGAAGGTGTCCCTCATCTCACCCGCGACGCGGCGAAGGCGCGGTCGCGGTCAGACTGTAGCACTCGCAGGTCGGAGCCGGACGCCGTCCGTGCGCTCTCCCCGGGGCGTAGAATCGCCGAACTCCCGCACTGAAGGAGGCTCTGCTCGATGGCCCGTGACCCGAAGCACGACATCCTCTTCACGCCGGTCCAGATCGGGCCGAAGACCCTCAAGAACCGCTTCTACCAGATCCCGCACTGCAACGGCTTCGGCTCCGAGAAGCCGATGAACCAGGCGTACTTTCGCGCGATGAAGGCGGAGGGCGGGTACGCGGCGGTCTCGACGGAATACTGCTCGATCTCCCCCGAGTCGGACGACACGCACCGCATGTCGGCGCGGATCTGGGACGAGGACGACATCAAGAACCTCTCGCTCATGTGCGACATGCTCCACGAGCACGGAGCGCTCGCCGCGTGCGAGCTCTGGTACGGCGGCCCGCACGCCCCCTGCATGGAGACGCGGTGCGTCCCGCGCGGCCCGTCCCAGATCCCGAGCGACTTCGAGCACCTCACCTACTGCATCGAGATGGACACGGACGACATCCGCGAGGTGCAGCAGATGTACGTCGACGCCGCCCGGCGCGCCCGCGCCGCGGGGTTCGACATCGTCTACGTCTACGGGTCGCACTCGTACCTGCCGCAGCAGTTCCTCACGCCCTACTACAACAAGCGCACCGACGAGTACGGTGGCTCGCTGGAGAACCGCGCACGCTTCTGGCGCGAGACGATCGAGTCGGTGAAGGAGGCGGTCGGCGACGACTGCGCCATCTGCGTGCGGCTGTCGTGCGACATGTTCATCGGCGAGCCCGGCACGCAGCTCGAGCGAGACGCAGTGCCCTTCGCGCAGATGGTCGACCACCTCGTCGACGTCTGGGACGTGAACCTCTCGGGCATCTCCGAGTGGGGCGAGGACGCGACGCCGTCGCGCTTCTACGAGACAGGCCGGGCGATCCCGTGGCAGCGCCGCATCAAGGAGGTCGTGACGACGCCGGTGCTCGGCGTCGGGCGCTGGACGAACCCGGACCGCATGGTCGAGGCAATCGAGAACGGATGGCTGGACATCATCGCCACCTGCCGGCCGTCGATCTCCGACCCCTTCCTCCCCAGGAAGATCGAGGAGGGTCGGCTCGACGACATCCGCGAGTGCATCGGCTGCAACGTCTGCATCTCGCGCTGGGAGATCGGCGGGCCTCCCGTCATCTGCACGCAGAACGCGACCGCCGGGGAGGAGTACCGGCGCGGATGGCATCCGGAGCGGTTCGAGCCCGCCGAGAACGCCGACAACGACGTGCTCGTGGTCGGAGCCGGCCCCGCAGGCATGGAGTGCGCCATGGTGCTCGGCAAGCGCGGGATGCGCCGGGTCCATCTCGTCGAGACACAGCCCGACATGGGAGGGGTCATGCGCTGGATCCCCCAGCTCCCCGGTCTCGGCGAGTGGGCGCGCGTCGTCAACTACCGGACCATCCAGATCGACAAGCTCAAGAACGTCGAGTTCATCCCGAGCACGACGCTCTCGGCGCAGGACGTCCTCGAGTACGGGGCCGAGTACGTGATCGTCGCCACCGGCTCCTACTGGGCCACGGACGGCCTCAACGGCTGCACGCACGACACCATCCCCGGCGCGGACGCCTCCAAGCCGCACGTGCTCACCCCGGACCAGGTCATGGACGAGGGCAAGCAGGTGCCCGGAGAGCGCGTGCTCGTCGTCGACAACGACGGGTACTTCATGGGCGTCTCCCTCGCCGAGAAGCTCGCGCTCGAGGGCAAGAAGGTCACGCTCATGACCCACCTCGGCCACATCTGCCCCTACATGCACTTCACGCTCGAGGCGCCGAACCAGCATCGGAAGCTGCACAAGCTCGGCGTCGAGATCGCGACCTACCACATCCCCACGAAGATCGAGGAGGGCCTCGTCAGGTCGGTGCACGTCTACGACGAGGAGGAGCACGGCCACGAGTGGACGGCGGACGCCGTCGTGCTCGTCACGCAGCGCCGCTCGAACGAGCGCCTGTTCCGCGAGCTCAAGGACGGCATCGGGATGGAGAAGCTCTCGAGCGAGGGCGTCAAGGACCTCTTCCGGATCGGGGACTGCGAAGCGCCGCGCCTGATCGCCGACGCCGTCTTCTCCGGCCATCGTCTCGCCCGGGAGATCGACTCCGACAACCCGGCGCAACCGCTTCCGTTCAAGCGAGAGCGCAGGGTCATCGAGCGCGAGCTCGCCGCCGTGTAGGCGGCGAGCTCGCGCTACGGCTCGAGGGCCGAGACACGGGCAATGTAGGGGCGGGGCTTGCCCCGCCCGGCGACAAGACAGTCAGAAGAACGTCAGGTAGCGATCGATCTCCCAGCTCGAGATCGCGCTGTGGTACTCCCACCACTCCGCGGTCTTGAGCTCGACGTAGGCGCGCGTCAGCTCCGGGCCCAGCGCCCGCTCGGCCAGGGGGTCGCGGTCGAAGGCCTCGATCGCCTCGAGCAGCGTTCGAGGGAGCGTCGTCACCCCGAGCTCGTCGAGGGCGGCCCGATCGAGCACGTACATGTTGCGGTCGACGGGGTGGCCGGGGTCCCAGCGATTCTCGATCCCGTCCAGTCCGGCGTGGAGGTACATCGCGGCCGCGAGGTAGGGGTTGGCCGTGGCGTCGACCGCGCGGCTCTCGACTCTCGGGCTCGTCATCGGGACCCTGAGCATGTGCGTCCGGTTGTTGCGTCCGTAGGAGACGAACACCGGCGCCCACGTGAACCCTGTCATCGAGCCGGCGATGACCATTCGCTTGTACGAGTTCACCGTCGGCGCGGCCACGGCGGTGACGGCGGCCGCATGCCGCAGAACTCCCGCGATGAACTGGTAGCAGAGCGCCGAGACGCCGCAGCCCCGAGGATCGCCCGGGTCCGAGAAGAGGTTCTCGCCCGTTCGGAGGTCGGCGAGCGACATGTTGAAGTGCGCTCCCGTACCCGTCCTGTTGGCGTACGGCTTGGGCATGAACGTGACCTCGAAGCCGTGCCGGCGAGCCACCTGCTTCATCATCGTCCGCCAGAGCGTCTGGCGGTCGGCCATCGACACGACGTCCGCGTAGGAGAAGTCGACCTCGAACTGCGAGTTGGAGTCCTCGTGGTCGAACGAGTGGACGTCCCATTCGAGTGCGTTCATGTGTCCGACGACCTCGTCCATGAACGGCATGTTCTCGAGCAGGCCCGTGACGTCGTAGCAGGCCTTCTCGAGCGTGTCGTTCGGGTTGGCGGGCTCGACCTGACCGTTCTCGACGCGCACGAGGTAGAACTCGGTCTCGATCCCGAGGTTGAAGCGAAGCCCGAGCGCGGCGGCGCGGTCGACGGCGCGCTGGAGGACGACGCGGCTGCACATCGGCCACGGCTCCCCGTGGTAGCTCAGGTACCCAGGAGCCCACGCGACGTCGGGCCTCCACGGGAGCTGGACGATCCTGTCGAGGTCGGGGCGCACGGAGAGCTCGTCGTCGGACGGCTCCTGACCGAGCCCGTCGAGCGCCGAGCCCGTGAACAGCTCGGAGCCGCGGATCATCGAGTCGAGGTGGTCGATCGGTACGCACTTCGCCTTCGCGACGCCGTGGACGTCCGTGTAGACGCCGAGGCAGTAGCGGACGCCGCGCTCGCGCAGCTCCTCACGCTTCGCGTCGTACGCGGCGTCGGGCTGGCGCAGCCCCAGCATCGCAGTCTGGTCTCCCATGGCTCCCTCTCGACCTCCTCGTCAGTCAAGCGAAGGCGGCTCCTCGCGCCTTCCCTTCTCCGCCAGCTCCGCGAGCGCCGCGACCGCCGCCTCGAGCAGGCGTGCACCGTCCTCGGCAGTCGCGCGACTCGGCGTTCCCGTCAGGCCCTCGCGGCTCGTCTCGGCGACCGAGTAGCTGAAGACCAGCCCTCCGGTGCGATCGGGATCGTCCCGGATCTCGTCGCGGGAGACGAGCTCGGGGCGCAGATGGAGCATGACGGACGTCTCGGCGGCATTCGCGTGCCAGTCGCCGGCGTCCGCCGCGACCTCGGCCTCGAGCTGCGGCGTGAGCTGCCACCAGTTGACCGTTCCGACCCTGAGCAGAGCTCGGTGCCGGATCTCGTCGAGGGCGACCTTCAGCGGGGCGACGTTGCCCACGTGGGCGTTGACGAGCAGCAGCCGCTCGAAGCCTCCCGCACGGGCCCAGCGGGCGATCTCGACAACCACCTCGGCGAAGAGCCGTGGGCCGAGCGAGAGCGTCCCCGGCCAGGCGGCCGTGTGCGCCTGCGACGATGCCACGGAGAGCGCCGGCAGCACCGGCACACCGGTCCGCGCGGAGGCCCCTTCGCAGACGGCGAGCGCGATCTCGGTGTCGGTCGACACCGGAAGGTGGCGCCCATGCTGCTCGGTCGCCCCCACGGGCAGCAGGCAGAGCCGCTCGCCGTCCTCGAGGAGACGGGCGATCGCCGGCCACGTCAGCTCGGCCAGCAGGACGGGACGCCCGGTGGTCATGCCCGCGGGCGACTCTACCGTCTATCCGGCCAGGCGCCAGCCTGGCCGGAGTAGACTCAGCCGCCATGAAGGCGGTCGTCTGCATCAAGCAGGTGGCGACGCTCGGTGACGAGATCGAGTTCACGCCCGACGGCCGGGGCGTCGATCCCGACTACCTCGAGCTCGCGCTGAACGAGTGGGACGCGTACGCGACCGAGGAGGCCGTGCGCTTGAAGGAGGCGGCGGTGGGCGAGGCCGAGTGCATCGTCGTCACGTGCGGCGACGGCGACGCGGAGGAGGCTCTGCGGCGCTGTCTGGCGATGGGCGCCGATCGGGCCGTGCGCGTCGACGCCGAAGGCCTGGGCGCCTGCGATCCGATCTCGACCGCTCGCGCGCTCGCGGGTCTCGTCGAGCGCGAGGCGCCCGACCTCGTGCTGTGCGGCGTCCAGTCGGCCGATGCCGTTCAGGGCGCCACCGGCACCGCGCTCGCGGCGCTCCTCGGGCTCCCGCGCGTCGCCGTGGTCAAGAAGCTCGAGTACGACCATGCCGCGCGTCGAGCTGTCGTGCACCGGGAGCTCGAGGGTGGGCTCGTGGACGTGATGGAGGTCGAGACGCCCGCCGTGCTGACGATCCAGACCGGCATCAACGAGCCCCGCTACGCGACGCTCAGGGCGATCAAGCAGGCGGAGCGGCAGCCGATCGAGCTCGTGGAGGCGGCTGCGGCAAGGGCGCCGTCGGCTCGGGTGCGCAGGATGTTCTCGCCGCCGAGAGGCGAGGGCGCCGAGATGCTCGGCGACGACCCGGAGGCGGCCGCGGAGAGGATCAAGCAGCTCGTCGACGAGAGGATGCGCTGATGGCCGCTGGAACGCTCGTGCTCGCCGAGCACCTGCAGGGACAGCTCCGTGACGTGACGCTCGAGTGTATCTCGGCGGCGAAGGAGCTCGGA